>NZ_JAOCFS010000004.1:0-213091 GCF_029842105.1 Empedobacter sp. GD03797 | reverse complement strand
TCAGAATCTCACAAGATGCAAAGCTGAAATAAACTCTGCATAAGCTTGACATTTATATAAACAACCTTATCTTTATAAAAATCAACTACATGAAAATATTTAATTTATTTAATAAAAAAAGGAAAGTAGATAATAATTCTGTTCGATCAAACTTTACTAATAAAGAATTGAAATATTATGATAAGCATGTTGATTTTTATTACACTAATTTAATAAACTCGATTATATTGTTCACTTATGATACAAATAAATTAGATGCATTGGCTCCTATATTACTTGATCCGTTAACTGAACTATATGAAGAATTGGATTATGCTTTTATTCCAGTTTTATTTGAAACAGTTTTTTATAATAATCTAATAGATGAATCTTTCAGAAATGATTTACTGCAGTTTAAGGAGAAAGTTGATAAAATTCCAAATGAAATTTGGGATTGGGAATATATAGATACTCATGATGAGTGGAAAAAATTAAAAATTGAAGCTGATATTTTACTTAATAAAATAGGAATTTTCACAAGAATTTTTGACCTTAAATATCAATCTACAATAACAAAATAAAACATTGTTCATAATTTTATGTAAATCACTTTATGAAATATATATTATTAATCTTTTTTACAACATCTATAAACTTGTTTAGCCAAAACGCAATATTTTCAGAAGTTAAGCTAACACAAGATAGTGATACATCATTTTGGTTCAAAAGAGAAATCGATATTACGAAAAGAATCAACCACTCTGAACCAAATTCTAAAAATGATTATTTTAAAATAAGTAATCTTGATTATAATCTCGAAATTTCTAATAACATTGGCAAAATCACATTAATAGTATATGAATATTTTGAAGGATTTAGAACACCTGAAATTTATTCGAAATCATTTCAACTTAATTCTTCTCAAACAGAGAAGATACTCAACTTAAAAGACAGCCTAACTATTTCTAAGATTCCTAGTGATACATACATTGAAAAATGGACGCAAGGAGTTGATGGCATTATATATATTCTTGAAGAGAAAAAAGGGAATTCTTATTCTTTTAAAAAGTATTGGACACCAAGTGCGCAAAAAAGATTTGAAGAATCTATTTCTTTGAATTACTTTTTTAATGAAGTAGAGAAAATAATTGACTACCATTTACTTAAAAATCAATTTGAAAAATCGATTCCTTTTTATGGTTATTCATATAGAGGTTCAATGGTTATAATTAATAGAATTTCGAGAGATAAAAAATATAGAAAATATAAACGTATCAAGAAAAAACAACTCAAAAAAGTTAATATTTCTGATTATATAGATTTTTAGATAATACAAATTCTCTTTCAAGATGTTTCGATACGATTTTCTTATTCTAACGAATCGAAAATCACTCAACATGACAATTAAAACTAGCTTTTTGTTTATCAATTAATTTCGAAACAATGTCATTCTGGCATTAGAATGAATCTCTAAACATTTCAATTCTATAAAACTCAAAATAAAAACCTCCGCTCAATAATTTGAGCGGAGGTTTCTTTTTACGCATATTTAGTAAAGTCTATATATCGTCAAAATCGATATTGGTAAAAGATTCAACTTGCGTTTCTTCTTTACTCACAACTTTATTTTTTGGATCAAAATCTTTTTGATGTCTTTCCGAAATTACCTCTTGTCCTTTTTGTGCAAAAACAAAATCGGTCGTTTCGTCTAACATATCTTTGAAACTTTCAAAATCTTCTTTGTACAAGTAGATTTTATGTTTTTTGTAATACACATTTCCATCGTCCTGCGTATTTTTTTTACTTTCTGTAATAGTCAAGTAATAATCACCTGCTCTTGTTTCGCGAACATCGAAGAAATAAGTTCTTCTTCCAGCCCTTAATACCTTTGAAAAGACTCCTTCTGCATCCACCTTTTCTTGGTTTTCAAAATCATTCATAAGTCTAAATAGAGTTTAATTGTTAAATGTTTCCTAACAAATCTAAAAAAAATTAAGAAAACAACAACATTTTAAACAATTATTTTCTATTATTTTATTAAATATCTATAAATAAACTTAATCTAGCAGTTGTTTATTGTACAATTCATAATAATAACCATGCTTATTTAATAATTCGCTGTTAGAACCATTTTCTAAAACATGACCATCTTCTAAAACCAAAATCTGATCAGCGCGCTTTGCAGAAGACACACGATGCGTAATAATGATGGTTGTTTTCCCATTAATCTCAGAAGATAAATTATTTAAGATTTGTTCTTCAGTTTCTGTATCTACAGCTGACAAACTATCATCAAAGATTAATATTTGAGGATCATTTACCAATGCACGAGCAATAGAAACACGTTGTTTTTGACCTCCAGAAAGTGTCACACCACGTTCACCAACAACTGTTTCGTAACGTTCTTTAAATCGATCAATGTTATCATGAACAACCGCTTTCTTCGCAAAAATTTCAGCCGTTTGCTCATCTGTATCGTCAGAACCAAACAAAATATTATTGGTTAGCGAATCCGAGAAAAGGAAAGCTTCTTGCGGAACATAACCAATTTCTTCTCGAATAGATTCTACATTAATATCATGAATATTTTTACCATCAATCAAAATTTCACCAGAAGTTGGTTCCAACGAACGCGCAACCAACAAAGCAATTGTCGATTTTCCTGAACCAGTTTTTCCAAGAATCGCTAAAGTTTCACCTTTATTAATTTTGAATGAAACATTATCCAACGCCTTAATTCCAGTGTTTTCGTAGATATACGTCACATTCTTAAATTCGATTGTACCTTCTACTTCATGATTCACTAATTGTTTTTCTTTTACATCAGTTTCAGCATTCAAAAATTCGTTGATACGAGACATTGACGCTTCTGCACGCTGCACAACCATCGTAATCCAACCCAAAGAAGTAAATGGCCAAATTAACATATTTAGGTAAAGGAAAAATTGAGCAATAGAACCAATATCCATTGTTCCTTCTATATATTTTACTCCTCCCAAATACAAAATCACCAAATTACTCACTCCAACTACAACAACCATCAAAGGACCAAAAGCTGCTTGAATTTGAGCTAAATTAAGCGCACGTTTCTGATATTCGTCTGCTTCTACTTCGTATTTAGATTTTATAAATTCTTCTGAATTGAATGATTTTATCACGCGAATTCCAGCAAAAGTATCTTGTACAGACGACGAAATCGTAGATTGTTGTTCTTGTACGCGCTTACTTTTTTTGTTAATATTTCGTGCAACATTATAGATTAACAATGATAAAATAGGCAAAGGAGCCAATGTATAAAGCGTTAATTGTTTATCAATTTGCAACATAAAATACGCAATGATCACAACTCGCGATACCAAATCAATCGGATACATAATTCCAGGTCCAAGGTACATACGCACCAATCCGACATCTTCTGTAATCCGATTCATCAAATCGCCCGTTTTGTGTTTTTTATAAAAGGACAACGATAATTTTTGATATTTATCGTAAATCACATTTTTCAAATCGAACTCAATATAACGCGATGCCACAATAATCATTTGTCGTGTACCAACCGTCAAAACTCCTCCCAAAACTTTAAAAAAGAAAAAAGCCAAACTGGCATACATCAAACCATCTTTCAAAAGATCGAGATTATCTGTTCCTTCCTTCTTAAAATTTCGTAGCAATTCTTCAACTGTATTGATTGCTTCTCTAATATATGTAACGGAATAAACCTGTACCCAATTGGCACAAATCGTAAAAATGAAGCCCAAAAATATTCTCCATTTATACTTCCATAAAAATTTATTTAACTTTTGTAATGATTTCACAAAACAAAATTACATTCTTTTTTTTACCTTTGCATCAATTTATTAGACGTTATATCATTGAAATTATGTTGGGAAGAAGACAACTACGCGAAAAAGTAATGCAGAATATCTATGCTTACAATAGTTTAGGAACTGAAGGCGAAGAAAGAGCGGTCGAGAAAAATATGATGAAAAGTATCGATCAAATCTACGATTTGTACATTTATCTCCTAAATTTGATTAAAGTTCAAAAGGACATTGCAGAGCATAAAATTGAACTTGCAAAATCAAAAAACTTTCCAACCCAAGAAGATTTAAATCCAAATTTAAAATTTGTTCAGAATAAAGTATTCAAAATTATTGAACAAAATCTTGAATTAACTCGTTATTCTACTGACAACAAATTTTTACTTTGGGATATTTATGATTCTTATCCAAACAATATCTTTAAAAATTTGACAGAAAGCGAATTGTATAAAACGTATATGAGCAGCGACAAACATTCTTTTGAGGAAGACAAAGAATTTATCTTGAACTTTTTCGTAGAATTTATTGCTGAATATGAAGATTTGCACGATTACTTAGAGGGAATTCAAATTACATGGGCAGACGATGTACATATTGCAAATGCGATGTTACATACAACGATAAAATCGTTCCGTCAAAATAGTTCTCCGTTGATTTCTTTGTTCAAAGTTTACAAAGATTTAGATGACAAAAAATTTACTGAAGAATTATTCCGTAAAACTATTCGTTACCAAGCAGAAACAAGAAAAATTATTGATGAAAAAGCTCAAAACTGGGAATTAGATCGTATTGCGACAATCGATTTGATTATTTTAGAAATGGCTTTGACAGAATTTTTATATTTCTCAAATATTCCTGCAAAAGTTACAATCAACGAATATGTGGAATTAGCGAAGAGTTATTCGACAGAAAAATCGCGTGTTTTTGTTAACGGAATCTTAGATAAAACATTAAAAGAGTTAAAAGACAATAATAATTTACCAAAATACGGTAGAGGTTTATTATAATCACTATTTTTTCTTAATTTTGACTAAGACAAATAATTATAAAAATGAAAAGTAAATTATTTATATTAGGTGCATTTGCATTATCATTCGCAATCAGCTCTTGTGGAGAGAAAAAAGCTAGCGATAATTTTACAGCTGAAGAAACAGCTCAACAAGCTGAAAATGTTGTAGATCCAGCTACAGCTCCAGTTTTAACATTAGCAGAAGCAAATCACGATTTTGGAGATGTAAAAGCTAACAATAAAGTAGAAACATATATCAAGTTCAAAAACGATGGTAAATCTCCATTAGTTATTCGCGACGCGTCTGCAACTTGTGGTTGTACTGTTCCTGAATTCCCTTCTACTCCAATTGCAGTAGGAGCTACAGATTCTATCAAAGTTGTGTACACAGCTGGAAACATGAACGGAAAGCAACAAAAAACAGTAACTTTAGTAACTAATACAACAAATGGTCACGAGAAATTTGACATTTCTGCAAACGTTGTTGGAGCTACTGCAAATGACCAAAATGCGCAACAAGCATTTGGACAATAAGTATTAAATCGATAAAATATAAAAATGATTCAAACAATCTTTTTACAAGCTGGTGCACAAGGCGGAGGAATGTCTATGCTTTTGATGTTCGGAGGGATGTTCGTAATTATGTACTTTTTCATGATTCGTCCTCAACAAAAGAAAGCGAAACAAGAAAAACAATTTCAAACGGATATCAAACGTGGTGATCAAGTTGTAACAACTTCTGGAATTCACGGAAAAATCAACGAAATTTATGACGACGCTGTTATCATCGAAACTGGAGCTGGAAAAATTAAATTTGAAAAGGCTGCAATTTCTCGCGAATTAACTGCTGCACGTTATTCAAAAACGACTGACAAAGCTGAGAAATCGGAAAAAGCAGTAGAAGAAAAAAACTAAGTTTAAGGTTAACATATATTTAACTGATTGCCGAAGGAATTATTCTTCGGCATTTTTTTAACTTCAAACCATGAAAAACAACCAACCTTTTGTAGCAGGAATTACTGGCGGAATAGGCTCTGGCAAAAGTACAGCAGCAAAATTCTTCGAAGAATTAGGTATTCCGGTATATAATTCTGACACAAGAGCGAAAACGATTCAGAATGAAAACTCTGAAGTAAAAGTTAAAATTATTGCAGCTTTTGGTGAAGAAGCGTACAATGAAAATGGTTTGAATAAACCATTTATATCAAAACAAGTTTTTCAGAATAATGAAAAATTGAAGCTATTAAATTCAATTGTTCATCCAGCAGTTTTCCAAGATTTTGAGGATTGGAAAAAAGCTCAAAAATCGGATATTGTAATGAAAGAAGCTGCCATTTTAATAGAAAGTGGTAGTTACAAAGATTGCGATGTTGTGATAAGTGTAGTGGCCGATATAGAAACGCGAATTGCACGAACTATAGAAAGAGATGGTTTATCACGAGAAGAAATTCGTGCGAGAATAAACAATCAGATTTCGGACGAAGAACGAATTGCTAAATCAGATTTTATTATTGATAATAATGGCGATTTAGCTCACTTGAAAAATGAAGTGGAACAAACGTTTATCAAAATCAAAAAAATGATTTAATCGTCCAAATTTTAACAAAAAGATAGAAATTAGAAAAGATTAAACTATTTTTAATCATTCAATAAAAAATAAATGAAAAAAGGATTTTATAAAATCTTAATCGTTATCATGAGTGTTGCGCTTATAGGATTGATAATTATTCAATTCTATTGGCTAAACTTGACAATTCAGAATGGTACAGACAGTTTTAACAACAATGTGTACCAAGCGATGAATTATACAACTGAGAAAATAAATAAAAACGAATTAGAGCGTTATTATAAGAAATTCAATAATATACAATCTGATTTAAAATCAAATAAAGATAAACCGCAAGTTGTAACCAATCAAGTCATCAAAGATTCGCTTGGTGTAACGTACGCTTATGTAACGCGCTATGTGGTCGAAAAATCGATGTTGCCGTCATCTGGAAAATACAATGACAGCTTAACGAAAGCGAATATTTATTCGCAAGAACGCGTTTTCAAAATAGACAAAGATTCTTCTGCAAGAGGAATTCCAAATCTGAATTTGAATTTTGAGCACGCTTTACAAGACGGAACATTTACGCTGGAAAGTGCTGCGCGTTGGGATGCTGGTTCTACGCCAATCGACAAACGTGTGAATTATGCGATGTTAGATTCGATATTGAAAAACGAATTACGTAACAGAGGAATTCATCAAGCAATGCCAATTTTGGCAGTTTTGAAAAAAGATTCGACAGAAACAAATGTCAAATCAAAAGATTTCGATCGCAATAAAATCGAGTTTATGGTTCCACTATTTTTGGATAGAAAGGATCATATCGAATATTATCTGGCAGCGAATTTTGTTAACAGAAATTTAGCCATTGTTGCACCAACTGTTCCAGTTATTTCATTGACATTTATCTTAACCATGATTATCATTACGGTTTTCTCCTTGTCAATTTATTACATGCAATTGCAACGCAAAAGTTCGGAAATCAAGACAGATTTCATCAATAATATGACGCACGAATTCAAAACGCCTATTGCAACCATTAATATTGCGTCTGATGCATTGCGTAATGAAAAGATATTTACTGATCCCGAAAAGGTGAAATATTATGCCGATTTGATCAAACAAGAAAACAAACGTATGAATGCTCACGTTGAGATGGTCTTACGAATGTCGAAGCTTGATCGCAATCAAATGGATATGAATTTTCAGGAAGTAAATTTGAATGGCATTGTACAAAAAAGTGTTGAGCCGATAAGATTTATTGTAGAAGAAAGAAATGGTACAATATTTGAAGAATACAATGCAGAACAATCATTTGTAAAAGGAGATCCGTTCCATTTAGAGAATATCGTTATTAATGTATTGGATAATGCTCGAAAATACTCTCCAAACACACCGGAGATTAGAGTAAAAACATACAACAAAGACAACAATTTTTTAATTGAAATTTCTGATAAAGGAATGGGTATGTCGCAAAACGTTCTGAAAAAAATATTTGAACAATTTTATAGAGAAGAAACGGGAAATATACACAATGTAAAAGGTCATGGACTTGGGTTGGCTTATGTCAAAAAAATCGTTCAGCTTCACGGTGGACAAGTTTGGGCAGAAAGTTCAGCAGGAAAAGGAAGTACTTTTTTCATTAAAATTCCTCTAAAATCATAGATCAATGAGTGATAAACAACGATTACTTTTAGTAGAAGATGATCCAAGCTTCGGAAGTGTATTAAAGGATTATTTGGTTATAAACGATTTTGACGTAACGCACGCAATCGATGGTGAGGACGGTCTTGCCAAATTTAAAGAAAGTGATTATGATCTATGCATCCTTGATGTAATGATGCCTAAAAAAGATGGTTTTACATTAGGAAAAGAGATCAAAGAACTAAAAAGTGAACAACCAATTATATTTTTAACAGCGAAAAACATGCGCGAGGATGTTTTGAATGGTTACAAAATTGGAGCAGACGATTATGTCTTAAAACCATTTGATTCGGAAGTTTTATTGTACAAAATAAAAGCTGTTTTACAACGTAATTCTGGTGAAGAAGAAAAGTTTGAACAAGAAGATTTCAAAATTGGTAAGTTTACGTTCAATGCAAAATTGAGACAATTAATTTACGATGGTAAATCACAAAAACTTTCGCCAAAAGAAAACGAATTATTACGTTTATTGGCAGTTTACAAAAATGATTTAATGCCTCGTGAGATTGCCTTAACACGTATTTGGCACGATGATAATTACTTTACATCACGTTCTATGGACGTATATATTGCGAAATTACGTAAGTATTTGAAGAAAGATCCAGCAGTAGAAATCGTGAATATTCACGGTGAAGGATTCCGACTTTTAATTCAGGAATAAGATTAATCTTTATAGAAAAAAACCTCAACTACGTTGAGGTTTTTTTATGGTATTGTACTTCTTTCGAATAAAATTATTAATAGGTTCTTCTAAATAAATGTACATTAATATAGAAATAATATTTAATAAAATGAATAATAACAATTTATTTGAAGTCAAATAATCATTTATGAAAATTGGTATAAAACCTTTATGAATTAAATAAAATATATAAGAACTTTTCCCTAAAAGGACCATATATCTTGACGATAAAAATTTCTGGATTATAGTTTGTTCATTAATCAATCCCCATAACAAAGGTACTATGCCAAATAATGATAATCCAATCAATTCAATACTTCTTATTATATCGGCTTTAAAATTAAAATATGGTTTTAGAAATTGTAAGCAAGATACATACAGAATTAACATTAATAACCCAAAATAAGTTACCCAATTTATTTTAAATTTAATCGGTTTTGATTTTATTAGAATTGCTAAAACAATCCCGGAGAAAAACTCAAAAATAAATACATAAATATTAGACTGTAAAAAGCCCCATATATTATTTTCTGTATTGAACAAACTTTTTATCCCCATTCCAAAAAGTAAAATTACAATTGGAATTATAATTAACCATTTCTTAGACTTCTTGATCAATATAAAGTAAAAAGGTGCTGTGAAGTAAAATAGTTCTTCAAGTGTTAAAGTCCATCCTTGGGGAACTCCACTTAAAAAATACTTTGTAAATAGAGCTTTTAGCATTGTAATAGATAAAACAAATTCAATTGTTTTATCCATATTCCACTCAGGAGATTTAATGTAACCAACTAAAAACACTAAAATTGTCATCAAAAAATACATAGGATAAATCCGAGCAAATCTATTTACCATGTATTGTTTAAAATCAATTTTTGCTTGATCAAAATATCTGTAAGTGATTAGAAAACCACTAAGCACAAAAAATAAATCAACACCAAAATGAAACTCTCCAATAATATTTTTTAAAAAAATAGGGAAATTTGGATTATTAAATGGAAAAAAGTGATAAATAAAGATAATCCAAGCTGCAATTGCTCGATAACCTGTCAATGCAGGAAAAAATAATTTATTGTTTTTCATAATTTCATTCCACTTCCGCTCCTAAATTTCTGTATTGTTGACGAAACTTTTCAGCCCATTTAAACCATTCATCATATTGTGCATCAGGATGATTTTCTTTATCTAAAAAAGATTTGATATAATCATCAGAAAAATCTTTTGGATAATTTTGCATGGCGTCAAACTCTTTATTTAACCAAGCTTCGTTTAAAATAAAATTCATTCGATTAACATCAAAATGATTTCCGTATTCGTGATAAGAGCCAGTTGCAGATGATTTGAAAGTCGTTTTCAAAACCTCTTCATTAGTTCTTGCAAAAATTGCCTTCTTATTTTTGTGATACCAAGCAGCAGCATTTCTCAATTGTTGTTTTTCATCCACTTTACCCTTCGCATCTTCCCAAATCGAAAGCCAATAGTTTTTTTGATATAGGCCCATTAAAATAGAGTTTAAAGACCAATATTTTAGTTTAGTTTTATTATCAACCAAACCTAATTTATATAAAATTGTAAAAAATTTGTATTTGTTGTACATAAACAAATCCATCACAAACTTGTTCGAAGTGAACAAATTTTTAGGTTTTAAAGAAGTTATATTATTCGAAATTTCAGATAATTCACAATATTCATTTTCAATATTGTTACCTAACCAACCTAATTTTAGCAAAGGAGTAGAAAAAGATTTCATTTCCTTTACAACCTCATCAATGTTGATAGGATTGGTAAACCACACATCATCTTCCGTTACCAAAACATAGTCTGACGAAGATTTAACTGCGTTAAACCATAAATCTGTTGGAATTGTGAAACCATCAATTTTATCGCCTTTTGTGATATTCTCTTCAATCGCTGTTATCTTATTTTGGTATTGACTCGAAATAATAATTTTAACATTTGGAAATTTAGACTTAATAACTTCTAAATATTTTTTAGGTGTACCATCATCCAAAATTTTAATTTCAAAATTACCTTTTACACAACTATAAATTGAACTTAAACATCGCTCCAAATAATAAGGTCGATTGAAGGATTTGATAATTATTGTAGTCATAGAAATTTATTAAATAAGACCTTAAGTTTTAAATAAACACTCAGTTTTGATTGAATAATTGTTAAAAAAGCTTGTTTATTTTTTTTTTGCTTAATCTCTAAATTTAGCAATTGATAATTTAATAAATTCTTACTTTTATTCGACAATTGTATTTTACTCATTACAATTCTCAAACTTGATATTAACATCTCTGTTTGATTAATTTTTGATATAGAGCTATGATATCCAGAATTACTTCTATAACTAGCCATAACATCATTAATAAAACCAATTCTTCCAAATTGACTAAAATATAGGATTAAAGGATAATCTCCAATTTTACAATCTAAGATCCAATTTGGAATCTTACTTACATTCCTATACATCATACTAAGCGTAGGTATATAATTCTTTTTAAAAATAAAATCTTCAGAAATCGTTTTTTTATGATCTACAAAAGGAAAACTTTCATTCAAAACTATATTGGTTTCATTATCAAATATTTGCACATTATGCCCTACCAAAATATACTCTTTATTCATCTCCAAGTAGTCTACTTGTTTTTGAATTTTTAAAGCATCAGTCCAATAATCATCTCCATCGCATATTGCAACATAATCTCCAGAAGCTCTATTCAAAGCCCATAATGAATTAGGCATTATTCCTAAATTATTTTGATGATTAGTATAATCTATTTTAATATTTTCAGGAATATGATTTTCAGATAAATAATCTTGTAAGACTTCATTAGTTTTATCAGGTGAAGCATCATTTGATATAATAAATTCAATTTCACCATTATATTGTTGTTTCAATACTCCTTTTAAAGTCTCAATTATATAATTTTCATGACCATATGTTATTGTAACGATGCTTACTTTTGGATAATTCATTTAAACTTTTTTATTTTAACTAACGTCAAAAATCTTAGTTATTCTGTGTTCTTAACATTATTCTACAAATGTGATCTACTTCTTCTAAAGTCAAATCATAAAACATTGGCAGGCATAAAACTCGATTTGCAATATCCTCTGTTATTGGCATTTCTTTTGATTCCAAATATGGTAATGCAGATGCTAAGCTTGGATAAAAATATCTTCTTGTTGCTATCTCATTCGATTGCAAAACTTTTTTACATTTTAACAATAACTCCTCATTTTCTATAATAATCGGATAATACGAATTGTTATTCTGAGAACCATCATTCCACTTTGGTCTAAAGCATTTAAAACCATTCAGCTTGATATCATATCTTTTTGCAATTTGTTCTCTCTTTTCCAAGATTGCTTCTATATAATTAAGATTAATTATTCCCATAGCTGCATGAAATTCCGAATTTTTACCATTTATTCCCAAGTCAGAAAAAGTATCAAAATCTGAAATTCCAAAATTTCTAACTTTAGCTAACTTCGCTAATAAATCTGAATCTTTTGTTACAATTAACCCTCCTTCTATACTATGATATAATTTAGTAGCATGCAAAGAACATGTTGTAATATCTCCAAACTCAAATATAGATTTGCCATTAATTTCTACTCCAAAAGCATGTGCACCATCATAGATAACTTTCAAATTATGTTTTTTCGCTATTGCTTCTATTGCATAAACATCACAAGGATTTCCGTAAACATGTGTTGCCAAAATCGCTTGAGTTTTATCCGTTATTGCTTCTTCTATTTTTTTAGGATCAATACATAATGTATCCTTATCAATATCTACAAATATAGGCTCACAACCTTCCCAAACAATTGTAGAAGTTGTTGCAACAAAAGAGAATGGTGTTGTTATAATTTCTCCTTTAAGATCCAGAGCCTTAATAGCCATTTGTAATGCTACTGTCCCATTTGTAACAAACAAAAGATGATTTATTTTTAAATAATCCTTTAATTCCATTTCCAATTGACTAGCTAATGGCCCCATATTAGTTAGCCACTGACGTTTCCAAATACCATCTAATAATTGTTGATATTCTTCTTGTGGTGGTAAGAAAGGTTTGGTTACTGGTATCATATTATATTTTTTTTATTAATTGTTCTTGTTTATTCACAATAATAGAATTTGATGGAACATCTTTATGAATGACGCAACCTGCTCCGATGATTACATTGTCGCCAATCGTAACATCTTTTAAGATTACAACATTAGCTCCAGTCCAAACATTATTACCCATTTTAATAAAACCAATATTAAAATCTGTTTTAGAAACAGAAAATGGCTCTTTTGTATATTGATGATTATGATCAAACAATTTCATTCCTTCTCCTAAAATACAATTTTCTCCAATTGCTATTTCTCCTAAACACGAAATCGTAGCTCTTGTGATATATGTATTCTTACCTATTGAAAACTTGGCATCTTTCTTAATTGTCAAATAATTTGATTCATTAATAGTTACATTTTCTTCTATGTTGATATGAGCTGATGAAGAAATGTCATAAAAATTATTAATTCCCAATTTAAAATCATTTGAAATTCTAGATTTAGAATTTTGTTTGAAAAGCTTTAAAGCTTCATTCTTTTTAGCTTTATTTATTAATTTATCTAAGGTCAAAAATATTTTATTCAACATAGTTTCAGGTTTATTTTTACAAATATAATAAGTTGTATTTTAACACTTAATAATTAATATATATTATTAAATTTGTTTTCCAAAATAAATTTATCAAAATCTAATACTTTGATTTCAAATTTCCCTCTTATTAGCATAAATATTCCTATTTTCAAATGTGAAGATTATATTTTTAGATGTTTAGAATCTGTTAAAAATCAAACTTATCAAAACATCGAGATTATTCTGGTTAATGATTGTACACCTGACAATAGTTTGTCAATAATTGATAAGTTCACACAAGACAATCCAAATTTAAATATTAAATTAATCCATCATGCAGAAAATGCAGGTTTATCTGTTGTTCGAAATACTGGCATAGAACATTCTAATGGAGAATATATTTATTTTTTGGATAGTGATGATGATATTACGAATGATTGTATTGAAAAATTAGTAAAGAATGTTGTAGAAAATAAAACAGAGATGGTCATCGCTCAAAATCGTTGGATTAATACTTTTGACCATTCTACAAAAGATTTTGGATTTTCTACAGATTTTTCAACTCTTGTTTATTCAGATAATCTTTCTATTTTCAAAGCTTATTGTCGAGGTTCTTTTCCTGTTTCGTCATGGAATAAGTTAGTTAAATTAAGCTTTATCAAAGAAAATGAAATTTATTTTGTTCCAGGATTATATGCGCAAGACGAATTGTGGATGTTTCATGTTATGGAAAAAATTAATTCGCTTTCTATCATAAAAGATATTACATATAATTATTATTTACATGCGAATTCTGTCGTATTTAATCGTACAAAAAAGAACTCTGAAAATCATCAAACTATTTTAGAGTGGATTTCAAAATCCTATCATCAAACAGAAAGTGAGAAACGAAAAAAATTAATACGAGGTTGGATTGTCGATTATAAAAAGACCATTTTACAAATGCAATGGAAAGTACTGAAAGATAAAGAGTATTTTATAACCAATTATCAACGAATGCAGAAAGCACCATCTTTCAGTTTAGTTGATTATCTTTCTAGTGAATTTACCAAAAAACAAAAAAAGGAAAATTTTTTATTAAATCTTCCTTCTCCAATTGGTTTTAGAATTTTCAAAAAACGTTATGAGGGATAATACTTATCAATAATATTTTTTAAGTAACTCTCCTTACTTGTTAATTCAAATTCATAATCCAACTCATGAATATCTATTGAGTAATGTTCTCCTTTATTCTCTATTATTTTCTTAGCAAATTGAGCATAATTCTTTTCTAAAGCCTGTATTATTTCAGGAATATTAAAATTCTCAGAATACGCTACATTTACTATTTTGTTCCATTTTTTTAAATTAATGTATTTTAATGTAATTTTCTTTACATCTTCTACATCAATCAAATTACGTGTTGCGTGTTGATGAACAACTAATTCCTGGTCATTCAAAATTTGTCGAGATAAATAATTCATTAACAAATTTGGGTTTCCTCCTCTTCCCACAGCATTACTAACTCTTAAAACAAGAAAATGTTTTGCTTTTTGTTTGATGATTTCTTCGATATGTAATTTATGTAACACATATAGTGAATTGTATTTAGATGAATCATAAATAGAACATGTACTGAAGTATATAAATAATTTTTCTGGATTATTTACTAAGGTTTGCTCTACAAGATTTTGCTCACGAAGAAACTCTTCTTTCCTCGTTTCTGATGAGTTAGATACACCTGAAGCAAAGAAAACAACCTCATCCAAATCAATTTCCGTAAATAAATTTGCGATTAACCCTCTACCTATTATCATAATTAAAAATAGTTTGGAATATACGTAACTGATTTTATTTGATTAAATATCGTAAATAAGATGTTCAATATAATAAGAAATAAAATAACATTATAAAAATTAATTTTCACAGAATTTATATAAAGACCAACAAAAAAAAGTATATAGAATGGAAATAATAATCTTATACTCAAGACATCAATTCTTGTAAAAAAATATGTTATCCATAAAAACAATAAATAAAAAAAACTTAATAAAATAAAAAAAATATTCTCACCTAATCCAACAAAAATAATTTTTTTAAATCTCCTATAATAAATAACTAAAAACAAGGCAAAAATTATTAGAACTATAAAATAAGGTGTTCTTTCTGTAAAATTTGAAAATAATGGATTAAAGCTTTGAAGCGTATTGTATAAACTTAATCGTAAATTCGTGGTAACATCTCCTAAAGCTGACCTATCACCTGTAAAATATCCTGTTAGTAATTTGTTTATAGATAAGTATAAAAAACTAATAATCAATGACACAAAACACGATAAAAGTAATAATAAATAGCTTTTATTTTTGGATTGAATGTAAAAAAAGAAAGAGAGTATAATACTACCTAAAATAATTGATATTAATGAGTATTTAGTTGTTACCATTAATACAAATAACAATGTTATACAAATAAAATTTTTAGGTTTATATGAATAGATTAATAATTTTAAATTAATAAAGAATAACAAAAAAAATGGAATTAATAATACCTCTGTCCACGAATATGAGATTATTGGTCTAAATCCCCAAGTTAGTGTTAATATCCAAAATATTTTCCATTCTTTTAAATATTTTTTAGCTATATAAAGAGAGAAAAGTATACAAAAACAGTTTATAAATTTTGATGATATAAAAAAATCTTTAAAAATTAAATTAATAACTTTTAACAAAAATGGATAAAAAATAGGGAATAAACTATTTTTTATAAAAGGCAAATCATTTGATATTTTATAATAATCATAAGAATCGTTTGTTTCAGTAATAAAATAATTACTTCCAAAAATAATGGTGATTATTTGTAATAATGGTATTAAATAATAAATTTTATTTCTCATAATACTTTTTAACACTTTTATGCCCTACATGTAGGATGATTTCATCACCGATGCCTTCGTCAGAATCACATACACACCATTGTTTTGGTAAAATATATGGATAAACTCCTGTTTGCCATGCTGCTTTCCACATGACTAACGAAGCACGAGAAGGATCTATTTTCATAATCTCAGCACAAGTTGTATAAAATAGTTGTCCTCTTTCGTTATTTTTCCATAAAGTCATTGGACTTTGGTTATAGGATTGCCCTAAACCTTTAGATTCATCATTTATTGGCTGTGTATCTTTTGATATAAGCATATCACCACGCAATAATTGTCGGTTGTTATATGGAACACAAAAACCGAACTTCTCAGTTAAACAGATTAATGCTATTATATCCGAAGAGACAATTTGCATATCACTATCTAAAATACATTTGAAATCAGCTTTGGAATTGACCAAAGCCATAAATTTATAATAATCCGCCGTACGATAACCATATCTAGGATGATCTGGATCAATAACTGGAGAAGTTACTTTGATTAATTCTACACCATCAATTTGAAGATCAAAATCACTGTAGACTGTATATTTAGCATTTGGAAAATATTCTTTTAAAGTTTTAAGAGAAGGATTTAATCTATTCTCATCATCAAAACTAGAACCTCCGCCATTCGTTCTATTCTCTCCAAATTCTGCGAACAAAAACTCGATAGATATAGTGTTAAGCCATTCCATTTCTTCTACAGAAAATTCTTCATTTCTGAATTTAATTTCTGGTTTAGATTTTATAACCGAAGCATTTGCTTTGCCTAACAATACTGCTATGGCATCTTTAAGTCTTTGCATACTAACTGATCAAAATTAAACTCTTCTTTACTAACAATTTTCCATTTTGGATTTAACTGGTATGCTATTTCGTCTTGTACTGCTCTTGAATGAAAAGCGGGTGCTATCACATTGTAATAGTTATTTATTCTATTTGAAATATAGGCTCCCCAATAAGAAAAAGTTGAATTTGAAATTATCAAATTTTTAGATAATGAAATTCCTATTAAACATTTGAAAGCATCATTATACTCATCAGAAATGATTAATTCTTCGCAATATTTGTCTAAAAAATTCAAATGTTTTTTGCACCAATTTTGATCATCAGAAATAATAATAATCTTAGTATACTTCTTTAATGAAAAATTTTCAGAATGATTAAAAATAAATTTGACGTATTCTGTTTGATTAAATCCGTATTTACTTTCATTAACGGAAGCATAATAATCTCCAATTCTTAGATTAATAATCAAATCATCTGAACTAAATTCTGACGATTCAAACTTTATTATTTCTGGCTTAATATATACATCAATAAAGTCATTTAATTCTTCTTCAGTAAAATCTTTACCAAATCTCTGAAAAAAACTATAGTCCTTCTTCTTAATATCTAAACGTTTGACTTTCTCCTTATTTTTAACTAATTTTCTTAATTCAGGAAACTTAATTAACCATTCAACTAAATTATCATCTTCTAGAATAACATACTTAAATAAAGTTGATCTTTTATTTTCAATATTACAATGAAGCAAATAATATAAATGATTTCCTAAACGAATATTATTGGGAGTAACTATGATAATAGCTGGTTTCCTAAGTAATAAAAAACTAAACACTATTTTAAAAAAATTAATCATTTTCTGAATCAAAATAGTTTCTTTTTAAGTTTGCTAAACGTGTAATTGATAATATATCGCAAAGGGATTTGATCTAATATTTGATCTATTTCAAAAATATTTTTATCGTAAATCAAATGTTTTATTTGACTTTTACCATTTCTTAATTCAATAAAACGTTTTACAACACCATACGAATTAATCATTTCTTTATATCCACTATTTTCTTCTTCCCAGCTATCATGCCATGAACCGCCAAAATGGTGTGTAATATAATTAATTGGTAAATCAAGAGAGAAATATTCGGAAGGAAAAACAACTAAATCATGTTTACCAAACTGCATTTCGTCTTTTGCACTATCAATACCATACTGATCTACTAACAATTCAGAAAATATTTTTGGACAAGGAGTTAAATCTAATTGTTTTAATGAATTGTAATAATCTATGATATCTTGTGCCAATTGATGACCTTTTTCTACTCCCCAAAATGCTGAAAATGGAACATATTTAGCTTCAAAAGAACAAATCGCTTTATTGTTTACAAAATCAGACAATGGGTATTTTAACTCCATATCAGTATCAAGGTAAAATCCTCCATTGTCCAACAAAACTTTTGCTCTTGCAAAATCTGATACAAAAGCCCATTTCTTTTGCTCATAGGCTTCTTTTACAAAGATATTTTGTGTAACATCAAAATTATCTTCATTCCATTCGATAATTTCAAAATCTGCTTTATTTTTTTGCCAAGAATTTATACAATATTGTATCAAAGGAGATTTTTCTCCTCTTCCAAACCAACAATAATGAATTTTTTTTGGAATCATATTTTTAACCTTACATTTAACTAGTTATAGATATCTAACTCTATTTAATATTTTAAAACAATTTTTAAATCCAATCGCTTGAGGATTTATATAATTAATTAATATTTTAAAACTTTTTAATTTGGAATAATTAAATCTATTAAATAAAAGAATTAAATTATAAGCCTTTTGCAATTCTAAATCTTTATTGATTTTTTGAAACTTAGGATAAAAACCATTTTTCTTTCTAACTTTCAAAACATTTTCAAGCCAATCATTCGTAAAAGACCCCGAAGAATAATGTTTGATTAAAATTTCTGAAGTGACATAATTTTGATATTTTCTTGATATTCTTACAGAAAAATCATAATCATAACCATGAAATCCTTTTAAATTTTCATCAAATTTATTTTTTTCAAAAACTTCTTTTTTACAAGCTATAAATACTCCGTCAATTGAAACTATTTCTTCTATTTTTCTATCTTTTCTAAAATTTACTTTATTCATAAAAATCTCTCCATTATCAATTTCTTGAATAATGTGCGCTTTTTTATCAGGATTACTATACCAATAGGATGGAAAATAAGACTCATAATTTTCTCCAGCAAGTCCTATACATCCAATATCTTCGTTAAGCAAGAGTTCTAACAATTTCTCTCCCCAATCTTTCGTTAAAAAAAGTAAATCTTCATGAATAAATAGTAAACTTTGATAGCTTGATTTGTTAGCCCCTAAATTATAAGCTTGATTTATTGAGTATTTATTATGATTCTCAATTTTAATAATTTCATAGAGAATATCTTGTCCTATAGTTTCTTTTATATTATTTTCAAGTTGATTAAAATAATTTTCGTTATAAGATGAAATGATGATTGAAAGCATTTAAAGAAATTCTAATTAATATAATATTTGTTGTATCCAATTCTTGAAATTATATTTTTGTTTAACCGAATCATCAATTTCTTGATAAGGAAAATTCAAAAATTCATTTAAACCATCAAAATTAACAAAGTCAGTTACATAAATATTTTTAGGATTAAAAAAATCATATTCTACAACTGCTTTATTATCTGTAATAATTTTTTTATTAAAGTTTAGAGCCTCAAAAAATCTTAGCGATAAACCGTCATGTTCTTCTCTTTTAAAATCTAATAAAATGTTTGATTTCTTCGTCAGTAAGATATTTTTTTCATAGGAAATCCCATGCTTTATAAACTTAACATTATTTATTTCTTTAAAATTTCTACCAGTTAACAAATTAATATTATAATTTAATTCTTTATTTACTAACATATTTACTAAATAATTAATCTTCAAAACCCTTTCTTCGAGATACATTCCTGTATAATAAATATCCCATTCTATATTTTCGTCATTTTCTTCTTCAAAAAAGCAATTGGTAATTGCTTTTAAATTATAATTAGGATAATTGACTACATCTTGCACATCAAAAACATAGATTTGATCAAATAATTTATTGTACTCTAAAATCTTTTCAGAAACTGATAACCCATCCAATTGGTAATCAATCATTTTAGTAGAAACTGAACGTGCATATTTTAGCACATTCTCTGGAATTAAATCACCACGAATAATAAAACAATAATCAAATTTTAGATGTTGTTGTTGTAACTGTTTTAGCTTTCTATTGCTAAGATTAATAAAATTACGATGA
This sequence comes from Empedobacter sp. GD03797, assembly GCF_029842105.1. Classification (NCBI taxonomy): domain Bacteria; kingdom Pseudomonadati; phylum Bacteroidota; class Flavobacteriia; order Flavobacteriales; family Weeksellaceae; genus Empedobacter; species Empedobacter sp. GD03797. The sequence goes on along the minus strand of NZ_JAOCFS010000004.1, from coordinate 192,707 downwards.
TTGATGTTGTGAATATGTTGCGTGTCTTTTTTAACAACTCGATAATAGATGTTCTCCAAACGTTGCAGTCCCGAAAATTCATAATAGGGAATCGGCTCGTCATAAAACTCATACAAAGAGTAGCCATTCAGTCTGAAGTGCTTTGCAAACTGCTGAGCAAGATTGGTGTTTTTGTATATGAAAAGAATGGACGGCATAAAATTATACTTCAAATTTCTTTTTTTAGTTTAAAATAAACAACTACAGTTAGTGAATCCGCTTGTAATTTATTTAATCCTTTGAGATGAGACATTTTTATTTTAATTATTGTACTTTTTAATTGCTTTTATCTTATGTTTTGCTTTTAACCAATTCTTCAGTCCTAAATTTTTATATGAAATAAATTGATTAAGATATATCATTTTATCTTCCATTGTAAACCCAAAATGTCTTAACTGATCTGCCAAATAATTAAAACAGAACAACTCTGTATCTTTATTGGTTACCTGATTAACTGAATTAGATTCTTTATAAGCTACAATCAAATTTTGTAACCATTCTTTGGTCAAATTACCATGAGAAAAATGTACTATAGAAATTTTATTCGTTATATAGTTCTGATAGTTTTCAGTAACTTTTATGCTAAAATTAATATCATAACCATGAAAACCTTTTAAATCTTCATTGAATTTAATCTTCTTCCAAACATTTTTTCGACAAGCTATAAAAACACCATCTAATAATTTTGTTTTAAGTAAACGGTTTTTATCTCTAGAAAATGTATAATCATATCTTTTATTCGTTTTTTTATTATAATGTGATAAGTGAGAATTAGCATAACCTTCTATTACCCACCAAGGTGTTGGTGTATTTGGAATATAATTTGCACCTGCAAGGCCAATACAACCTATATGATCCATTTTTAAATAATCTGTTAGAATGTTCCCCCAATTTTTTGTTTCAAAAATGACGTCTTCATGTATAAATAATAGATTTTCGTATTGCGCTTTTTCTGCTCCTCTATTGTATGCTTCGCAAATACCCATTGTTCCAGGATTCCATTGTTGAATGATTTCGTACTCAAAATCATTTCCAATAGTTTCTTCTATATTTTTAGAAAACTGAATGAAATATTCTTCTTGATAGGATGAGACTATAATTGATAGCATTATTATATTTTTAGTAGTCCTCTAAATCTTTTATATACGCTGAAAAACTTATTATTTTCTAATTTGGAAAGGATTGTTCTCAATCTTATAATTTCATCATTTTTGATTTTATTATCAATATTTATTTTCTTAAAAGTTAACTCTTTTATTAAAGGTGAACTATTTTCATACAAATATTTATTTGCTTCCATAATTAGAAAGGTATTCAATCCTACTGAATTAGGATTAATTCTATATTTTGCTAAAGATTTATTAATAAATTTTGTTTTTTTATTAATTTCATAAAGTGAAATCCAAAAAATCCAATCTTCTTTTGACTTCAATGATTCTATAAATTTAAAATTTAAAATACTTGATTTTTTGAAAATAGCACAATGTATTGGAATATTAAGTCCATTGTCCCATTTTAAAATAATATTTTCAAGATTAAAAACTGCTTTATTTAAATCACAAAAAGGTTCATATTCTCCTAACTCATTAAATAAATTAAAATTACAAATGATAATATCATATTGATTCATATGAATTATAGCAACTTCAAATTTATCTTCTAAAATAATATCATCACAATCTAAAAATTGTATCCATTCGCCTTTTGCTTTCTCTATACCTGCATTTCGGGCAGAAGACAAGCCTCCGTTTTCTTTTTTGAGATAGATAAAGCGTGTATCTTTTTCTACCCAATGTAGTGCAACTTCTTCTGTATTGTCTGGTGAGCCGTCATTTACAATAATACATTCCCAATTTTGATAGGTTTGATCTAAGACTGATTGTAGACATTCGTCCATATAAATAGACTGATTGTAGCAGGGAACAATAACCGAAATAAGAGGTTGTTGCATGATGTGTATATTAAGTATTTCTAATTTAGGTTGTTTACAAAGTTACTTCATTTGTAAGAATATACAAGTTATTATTTGATGATCTCTGCTCTTCTATTTTTTAACCGTATTTGTTTATCATTATTTATATTATACGATAATTATGGTATTCTTAATGAAAAGTAGATTTACTAATTATAGCTTATGCTTTCTTATTTATAGGAATGTGGTGAGTGTATAGTGAAAAGGATGAAAGAGTTTTGCTTGTTCGTCATCTTGTGTCACAATGGATATGCCGACAAAAGGAAAAGTTGTTGATGAGTTTTGTTGTTCTTGTATTTGTGGAGATAATTTAATTTCTGAAAGTGGTGTAGCAAGGGTATCTATTGGGACATAGAAAGTTTGAAAATTGATAAGGTTTAGCTCTAATTCTTCGGTGCAAACCAACCATCCTATACTAATTTCTAAATAAGCGTTCGGGAATTTGGATTTGTGTTGAAATACTAGGCCTGCTTGTATTTTTAATTCATTTGTTTGGGCATTATATTGCACATAAAACGGGGATAGTTTGCACTTTTTGTTGAATGAACGATGTTGTAACTTACCATTTTTGTAGGCTTCTACTAGTGCTGTGTACATGGTAGATTGATTGGTTTCTTTTTTTATAGTAGAGAAAAATGAAACCAATTGGTTGTGAAAGGTACCGTCTTTTTGTTTCCAGTTGAATGGTAGTATGTTTTTCTTGAAGGATGCGGAAAACATCGATAATTCTTTGAAACGTTTCTTAACTTCTATTGTATTTGGATGCTGTTGTGCTGAACTATTAACAAATCCACCTGCATATTTTTTGACAAAAGATTTACCATTACGTTGAAAAAAAATTAAATTTCCTAATTTACCATTTATATTAAATTCATTATCTGTTTTAGCCATAAATTTACTATATTTAAATATTGAAAATCAATTAATTAAATATAGTGAATTTATTTCTATTTTTCTCCTTTTTAATTGTTTTTTACTTCTTCAATTGTATTCCTAAGTTATTTTTATAGTAGTTCTATGCTACCTCTGTGCTACCTTTATGTCGCCTCTAAGCCGACTTAAAGAGGAGGTTTGTTATAGGAATCTGTGATGATACTTTATGTATATTGGCTATAATGATGCTGAATAAGTTCGTGGATTGCTTAATTTTTCCTTTGAATTTGTTTTATACAAGCAGATAGTTTAGTGTTTTTTGCTAAATGTAGATTAATAGAGCTTAGCTATTAGGTTTCATTGTAGAGTAAAGTTGTTACCGATTAATATGAGTCTTTTCTGATTATAGGTATTTATAACCTTTAAATAGTCCTAATTTATATAATAATTTTAGTAATCTTGATTTTTTTAGTAACTCTAATTTAGTAGAAATGTTGTCATAATCTCTTCTATTTACAAAATTATCAATAAATAGTTCTTCAATATTAACATTTCTTCTTTCAGCCATCTTGATTAAAGCAACCCAATGCCAGAAATAGGCTTTTTCTGCATTTTTATTTGTAGAAATACCACCGTTATGTATTCTGTATAGATAAAGATCTTCATCTATATACAACACAGGAGCTACTTCACACATTTTCATGTACCAATCTTTGTCTTCTGCGATTTTGAGGAAAGTATCAATACCTGTCGTTTTATTGTAAATGGATTTTTTGAAAGTTGCGAAATGCGATATCTCTCCTTTAAAATTAAGATAATGCTCATCTAATGCAGTTATTTGTGTTGCATGATGTACATTTTGTTTTTCAAGTTTTTCATTACAGATGATAAAATTAGAATAGACTAAACCTACTTCTATATTGTTATTATGATGATTTAAAATACTTTCTAAAGTTTGAGGCTCTAATGCGTCATCAGGATCTAAAAAACCACAGATTTCGCTTGAAGCAAGTTCTACCAATCTTCTCTTTGTATATCCTACTTTTTTATTTTCTTCATTTTGAAAAAGCTTAAATCTTTTGTCTTCGCCAATAATAGATTTAATAACTTCTACAGAATTATCTGTGGAGCAATCGTCTAGAATAACTACTTCGAAATTCTGATAAGTTTGTGCTATTAAGCTATCATAACAGTCTTTGAAAAAGTGTCCGTTGTTATAATTTGCGATTAAAATACTAAATAATGGATGAGACATATCTTTTACAATATTCTTTAACGATGAATAATTTATTTATAAAACTTAGTTTTTTAAAAAATTTTATTTTTTGTGATTTTGGATAAGAAAAAAACAATTTAGATTTCCCTTCTCTTATTTGTATCTTTTCATAAAAATCTAGTAGATCTATTAATTGACTGACTTTTGATAGATTATCCAACATTATGAAACTAAAATTTTTAAGTTTAAGATCATCAAGATTATTCAAATATAATTCTTCATAAATTAAATAATGTTGCTCGTAATTATTCTTTACAGATATACTCGAATAGACTCCATTTTCATGTTTTCTATAGATACTTGTTAAGAAATTAAAACAAATAGATTTGTCTATTTTTAAAAGATGATAACAGAAATGATTATCTCGTGGATATTTATAAATATTTAAATCAATTGACTCAATAATACTTTTTCTAGCTAGTAATGTTAGAATTTGAGTATACCAATCCTCTGTATAATTTTCAATAGTTAAAATTTGCCCATTAAGAGTTTTGTCTACATCATTTAAATTCGGAAGATTGTTTTCTTCAAATCTATTTTCTTTTTCAAAATATCGTTTATATAATGTAAAACAAGAACTATAATCTTCATTATTTTCTAAAAAATCTACTTGTTTTTGAAGTTTTAGAGGGTCTATCCAATAATCATCTCCTTCACAGATTGCGATATATTTGCCTTTAGCACGAGAAAACTGGTAATCTTTCCAAATATTTACTTTTTTTGAATATTGGTTTTCTTTTTGATATATAGGCTTAATTATTTCTGGATATTTTAGCTCATATTCTTTGATAATGGCAGCACTATTGTCTGTAGATGCATCGTCATGTATTAATACTTCGAATTTAAAATCACAGTTTTGCATAAGAAAACCATCTAATGCTTGAGCAATATATTTTTCGTGATTATAACAGTCACAAATAATACTAACTACTATTTCGTCCGAATTACTATCAGCCATATTAATCATTCGTTATTTGGGAATCTATATCGAGTTCAAAAGGAACCCAAAATTCTTTATCACCTGATGCTATAAACTCAAGAGAATTATTCTGTCTGAAGTATGGAGATTCGGTGATTCGATCAAATAAACCTATATCTAATGTATATTTCCCTAAAGTAAATAAAGGATTTTTGATTGTAATGGTATAAGTTAATTCATTTTTTTCAGGATCAATCCGTCCATCTTTTATTACATTAACTCCTGCTACAGCTCTTTGTTCCTTATCTTTAAATTCGATATATAGAATTGGAATTTCTTTTACTTGTTTTGAATGAATTTGGAATACAAAATGAATTTGGAAATCTACCAATCTACTAATTTGCATATCAACCAATGAAGATCCCTTATTTATTAAAGAAAATTCGCCAGAATTGAACACTATATTTTCACCAGAAGTAGAAAATTTATTATAATATAATTGTACCCCTTTTCCTATATCATTCCCTTGGTATTCTGCAACTCCATGATCCATTAGAATAATTTCATTACAAATACGAGAAACCATTGGCATACTGTGTGAGACAAATATTATAGCAGTATTAGGTAGTAATTCGTCAATTTTTTTAAAACATTTTAAAATAAATCCTAAATCACCTACTGCTAAGACCTCATCAATAATTAAAACATCTGGTTCTAAATGTGCTGCTACAGCAAATCCTAAGCGAACTTTCATTCCTGATGAATAATTTTGAACAGGCATATCTATAAATTTTTCTATTTCAGAGAAATCTATAATAGATTGTATTTTTTGATTGACTTCTTCTTTTGTAAATCCTAAAATTGCTGCATTATTGTAAATATTCTCACGTCCCGTTAAAATAGGGTTAAAACCAGCACCTAATTCAATAAGCGCACCTATTTTACCACGCATTACAATTTGTCCTTTATCAGGCGTATAAAGTCCGTTCAAAACTTTTAACAGCGTACTTTTCCCAGCTCCATTATGACCAATCAAACCAATACATTCTCCTCTTCTTAGTTTAAAACTTATATCTTGTACTGCCCAAAATTCTCCTTTGCGAAGTTCTTTTGAAGATTTTAATCCAAAACTACTTCGAATAATATCTGTTGCTCCATACTTTAAAGAAGTTTTGAGATCTAAAGAAAATTTCTTTGATACATTTTGAACTTCTACTAATATTTCTTTTTCCATATTATCCAGATATTTTTTCGATAATGATTGGCATTGATTTTCTGAAAACAACTAATCCTATTAAACTTATGAATATACTAATGATCAGTATTAATAAATTTAGAAACATTGATTCGATAGGCTGATTGGTAATCGAATTTCTTGTATCATTAATTAAATAAGTTAGAGGATTCAATTTAAATAAGAGTCCAAAAAAACCTCCTTTAGGCATTGCATATACTACAGGTGTTAGATACATCAAAAATGATATTCCTGTATTAATTATTTTCGCAATATCTGTATAAATTAGTCCTATTGGAGTTATTAATAATCCTAAAGAGAAAGAAAAAATTAAAAGTAACACCAATAGAAATGGAAAGTAGAGAAAATTAATATCTAAATTAACACCGAAATAAATTAAAAAGACCACTAACAAAATAAGTTTCAATCCTAGATTGAAAAATATTTTATACATACCAGCCATTAGAAGCGCTTCTTTAGGGAAATTAATTTTAGACATAATTCCCTTTCCTGCGTTTACAGAAACCATAGGGCTTTGAACTGTATCAGCAAATACACTCCATAAAGTTGTACCAATCACAACAAACAAAGGATAAGGAATACCAACTCCTTGTACTGAAACAACACCTGATCCATTTAAAAACAGCCACACTAATGAGTTAATAATAACTGGAGCAAATGCCCAAAAAATACCCAAATAAGACTGTCTATACTGTGCTTGTATGTCCCTTTTAGCCATCTGATAAGCTAAAAAGTGAGAATTTGATATATCTTTAAATATATTTTTTAATTCCTTGAGGAAATGTGTTTTTTTATCAGAAGAGTAAACTACTGTTTTTAAACTCATAGAAACTTTTTAGGTTAAGGTTTTAAGTTTATAGATTAATTTCTTCATCAACCTATAAAACCCTTTTTTAATTATACTGTTTTTCGTAATAATTTTGGTAATCGCCAGATGTTACATTATCTAACCACTCTTTGTTGGATAAAAACCAATCAATCGTTTTAGATAAACCTTGCTCAAACGTCACACTTGGTTTCCATCCTAACTCTTCGTTGATTTTTGTTGCATCAATGGCATAACGTAAATCATGTCCTGGACGGTCTTTTACAAAGGTGATTAATTGTTCGGAAGTTCCTGCTTCTTTCCCTAATTTTTCATCCATTTGCTTACACAATTCTTTCACCAAGTCGATATTTTGCCATTCATTGAAACCTCCTACATTGTAAGATCCTCCATTTTTACCTTCGTGGAAAACCAAATCAATCGCTTTCGCATGATCAATCACAAACAACCAATCGCGCGTATATTTACCATCTCCGTATATTGGAAGTGGATTTCCGTTTAAGATGTTGTGAATACACAATGGAATTAATTTTTCTGGAAAATGATTTGGCCCATAATTGTTCGAACAATTCGTCATCACAATTGGTAATCCATAGGTATCATGATACGCTCTTACAAAGTGATCCGAAGATGCTTTTGATGCCGAATAAGGTGAATGTGGATCATAAGAAGTTTCTTCTGTAAAAAAACCTTCGTCTCCCAAAGCACCAAACACCTCATCTGTCGAAACATGATGAAAACGTTTCCCCTCAAAATTATCTTTCCAAATATGTTTTGCAGCATTCAATAAATTAACTGTTCCAATCACATTGGTCATCACAAATTCTAATGGATTCGTAATCGAACGATCCACATGCGATTCGGCAGCTAAATGAATAACACCATCTGGTTGATGCTTTTCAAAAACCTCTAAAATATGTTTTGCATCAACAATGTCCGCTTTTACAAATTCGTAATTTGGATACGATTCGATATCTTTCAAATTCTCCAAATTCCCAGCATATGTCAACGCATCAAGGTTGATGATTTTCGTTTCAGGATATTTTAAGACAAATTCTCTTACAACGTGAGAACCGATAAATCCAGCTCCACCTGTAATTAAAATAGTTTTCATAGTATTTTATAGTTGTTATTTTTAATCGTTTCCAAACAAATCGCGCGTATAAACTTTCTCTTTCACGTCAGCTAATTCAGGTGCATTTCGATTCGAGATTATCACATCACATGCTGCCTTAAAAGCTTCAAAATCATTCATCACTTTCGATCCAAAGAAAGAATCTTCTTTCAGAACTGGTTCATAAACCACCACTTCAATTCCTTTTGCTTTGATTCGTTTCATGACTCCTTGAATTGCTGATGCTCTAAAATTATCTGAACCTGATTTCATAATCAAGCGATAAACACCAACTTTCTTAGGATTTTTAGCGATGATAGAATCTGCAATAAAATCTTTTCGCGTTCTGTTTGCATCAACAATTGCTTGAATAATATTATTCGGAACTGTATCATAATTAGCCAATAATTGCTTCGTATCTTTTGGCAAACAATAACCACCATAACCAAACGATGGATTGTTGTAATGCGAACCGATACGAGGATCCAAACCAACCCCTTCGATAATTTGTTTACTATCTAAATTGAATGTTTGCGCATAACTATCTAACTCATTAAAATAAGCGACACGCAATGCTAAATAGGTATTCGAAAATAATTTGATTGCTTCAGCTTCTGTTGAATGTGTAAACAACGTCGGAATATCTTTCTTAATTGCTCCTTCTTTCAACAAATTAGCAAAAACTTCTGCTCTTTCGCTTTGCTCACCAATAATAATTCTTGATGGATACAAATTGTCGTATAAAGCTTTTCCTTCTCGCAAAAATTCAGGAGAAAAAATAATATTTTGATATTCTAATCGTGATTTTAAATCCTCTACAAAACCAACCGGTACAGTCGATTTTATAACAACTACAGCATTCGGATTATAGTGTTTTACATCATTTATAACCGATTCTACGCTTGATGTATTAAAATAATTTGTTTTTGGATCGTAATCCGTAGGTGTAGCAACAATTACATATTCTACATTTGCATACGCAGTTTCTTTGTCTAAAGTCGCAAGAAAATTAAGCTCCTTATTCTGCAAAAAATCTATAATTTCTTTATCTTCAATTGGAGATTTTTTTGCATTGAGCATTGCAATCTTTTCTGGAACAACATCTAACGCCACTACCTCATTATGCTGAGCCAATAAAATTGCGTTAGACAGACCAACGTAGCCTGTTCCCACTATTGCTATTTTCATTTATGGTTATTTAAAATTAGTTTAAGAGAACAAATTTAGTGAAATTCTCTCAATTCGAACACCAATTTACTAAAAATGAGCAAATAGACAATTATATTTACGTTTATAAAATTGTAAAAATTGTTATTTCATTTTTAACTAACCGTTTATCTTCTTCTTCATTTGTCAAACTGGAAAAAATTTCAGTCAAAATTAGTTCTGTCTTAATATTCAAATTAACTTTACAAAAGTTAAAAATATAAACGTAATGTCTGTAAATAAAGAAATCAAACGTATCACTACCGAAACTGTGCGTAACATGAAATTTACCGGAGAAAAAATTTCGATGTTAACGGCTTACGATTTTACAATCGCTTCGCTTGTAGATGCGGCTGGAACTGAAGTTATTTTAGTTGGTGATTCTGCTGCTAATGTAATGGCTGGTCACGAAACTACTTTACCAATTACTTTGGATCAAATGATTTACCATGCGCAATGCGTGGTTCGTGGAGCTAAACGCGCTTTGGTTGTTGTTGATTTACCTTTCGGAACTTATCAATCTGATCCGCAAAAAGCCTTAGAATCTTCTGTTCGAATCATGAAAGAATCTGGTGCACATGCGATCAAATTAGAAGGTGGAAAAGAAATCGAAGAATCTATTCGTCGTATCGTAAATGCTGGTATTCCTGTTATGGGACACTTAGGTCTTACGCCACAATCTATTTACCAATTTGGTTCATATAAAGTACGTGCAAAAGAAGATGCGGAAGCAGAAAAATTAATTAGTGATGCTAAATTATTAGAAGAATTAGGATGTTTTTCATTAGTAATGGAAAAAATTCCAGCTGATTTAGCTGCTAAAGTAACAGCCTCTGTTAATATCCCTACAATTGGAATTGGAGCAGGAGCTGGTTGCGACGGACAAGTTTTAGTTGTACATGATATGTTGGGATTAAACAACGAATTCAAACCAAAATTTGTTCGTAAATATTTAAACTTAGAAGATCAAATTCACCAAGCAATTGGACAATATGTTGCGGATGTAAAATCGGGTGGCTTTCCAAATGTGAATGAACAATATTAAATTTTAGTTGAAAGTTTTGGGTTTTGAATTTCTTCTCATAACTCAAAACTCATCACTTAAAACTCAAACATGAATCCAGAAATTTTATTCGAAGATAATCATTTGTTAATCATCAACAAAAAAGCAGGCGAATTAGCACAAGGAGACGAAACAGGCGATATTCCGCTTATCGATAGTCTAAAGGACTATATAAAACAACGCGATAACAAACCTGGAAATGTTTTCTTAGGGTTGGTGCATCGTTTGGATCGTCCAACTTCTGGTGTGTTGATTTTTGCTAAAACTTCGAAAGCTTTAACACGAATGAACGAAATGTTTCAGAAACGAAATATTGACAAAGTTTACCGTGCCATTGTACAAAGCAAACCACCAAAAGACTTCGAAAGATTAGAACATTATCTAAAGAAAAATCCTAAAAATAATAAAACAACAGTTTATTCTAAACCTACTGCTGATGCAAAAAAAGCAATTTTAGAATACACTTATTTAGGCGCTTTAGATTCTTTTCATTGTGTAGAAGTGAAGTTATTTACAGGTCGTTCGCATCAAATTCGCGCGCAACTTTCTTCTGTTGGTTCTCCTATCAAAGGCGATTTGAAATACGGCGCTAAACGTTCTAATCCTGACGGAAGCATTTGTTTACATGCGCATCGCATTACATTTGAACATCCTGTCAAAAAAGAAGAAATGACAATTGTAGCTCCAGTTCCGAAAGATGCAATTTGGCAAGCAACGAACAAATTTAATTCGTAAATTTGTCGCTTATTTGTTTGTCAAATGAACAGCATTTTTTATTTCATAATTTTTCAAATTTCACGTTTACCTCTTTCGGTTTTATACAGGTTCTCAGATTTTCTGTTCTTTCTGTTGTACACGGTTATTGGTTATAGAAGACGCGTTATTAGAACAAATTTAGAAAACTCTTTTCCCGAAAAATCTCAGGAAGAAATCAAAGCCATTCACAAGAAATTCTATGCAAATTTTTGTGATTATTTAGTTGAAACTTTAAAAAGTTTTTCTATTTCTCAAGAAGAATTGGACAAACGATTTACATATTCTAATCTCGACGTTTTTAATGAAATAAAAACTGAAAAACGAGATGTCATGATGATGTGTGGGCATATTTTTAACTGGGAATGGTTTATTGGAACGGTGAAACATTTACCAACAAAAGAAAGTGCAGCTGTTTATCATAAAATTCGAAATCCTTTTTGGAACGATAAAATCAATGCTATGCGTGGTCGTTTCGGAACAAAAGCGTTAGATATGAAAGATGTGTTGCGTTTTATGATGAAAGCTCCAAATGATGGAGAATTAGCCTATTTATTTGTCGCAGATCAAAGTCCAAAACAATCGGCTGTTCATTATTTTATCAACTTTTTGAATCAAAGAACACCTGTTTTTAATGGTTTTGATAAAATTGCACGCCGAAAAGATATGGCTGTTGTCTTTTGTCAAACCGAAAAGATAAAACGCGGTCATTATCACACAACTTTTATTCGACTACAACCTCAACAAGAAAAATTTGAAGAAAATGAAATTGTTCATCAATTTTTTCATCATTTAGAACAAACCATTCAACAACATCCAGATAATTGGCTTTGGAGCCACAAACGTTGGAAATATGCCGATTTGTAATTTTAAATATTCATGAAAACAGCAATTGCAATCCTAAATTGGAATGGCGAAAAATTATTGCCTCAATTTTTACCTTCGGTTATTAACAATTCTAAAAACGCAACAATTTATGTAATTGATAATGCGTCGACTGACAACTCTATCGAATTGTTAACAACTCAATTTCCTTCTGTCAAAATCATTCAGAATAAAGGAAATTATGGTTTTGCACAAGGCTATAACGAAGGTTTAAAAGAAATTGATGCAGAATATTTTTGTTTATTAAATTCGGATGTCGAAGTAACTGAAAATTGGATAGAACCAATTGAAAAATTGTTTGACAACAATCCTGATATCGCCGCAATTCAACCCAAAATATTAGACTACAAAAACAAAGAATATTTTGAATATGCTGGTGCTGGAGGAGGTTTCATTGATAAATTTGGTTATCCATTTTGTCGAGGACGTGTTTTTTCAACTTTAGAAAAAGACAATGGACAATACAACGACACCACACAAATTTTTTGGGCTACGGGTGCAAGTTTATTCATCCGAAAAAAAGATTTCTTTGAACAAAATGGTTTTGACGAAGAATTCTTTGCACACATGGAAGAAATCGATTTGTGTTGGCGATTAAACAATGCTGGGCGAAAAATTTATTATTGTGGAGAATCAACTGTTTATCATTTGGGCGGTGCAACTTTGGATAAATCCAATCCAAAAAAATGGTATTTAAATTACCGAAATAGTTTGTGGATGATGCTTAAAAATCTACCTGCAAACAAACTTTTTCCGATGCTTTTCACTCGTCTTTCTATGGATGGAATTGCTGCTGTTGCCTTTTTACCAAAACAAGGACTTCCACATGTTTGGGCTGTTTTCTTATCACATATGCATTTTTATTTTGGTTTTATAAAAATGTATAAAAAGCGTCAACAAAATCAAATAAAAAATTATTCAGATAAAGAATTATTGCCTTTTCAATATTTCGTGCAAAAACGTCAGTACTTTAAGGATTTAAAATAATCTATCTTCAAATATTAAATCATTTCTTAAAATTTCTATAAATTTTTAATTCTATTGTTGTAGAACATAAAAATATTACTATCATTGTAGAACAAATCAAACTACAATGAAAAAAATAGTTACATTATTTACTTATTTCGTTCTACTTACCGCGATTTCTTTTGGGCAAAAACTTGAAGTGAATTATCAAGAGATTGTAAAAGTAAATGCAGAAGAATTTAAAGGTTCGATAAAATTTTCTACAAATGGTAAAGCAAGCACAATTCCTACTGATGTTTACAATGACATGATTAAGAATATGCAAGAGCCAAAAGATTTTATCTTAACAATCAATGAAAACGAATCATCTTATAATAAAGTCGAAAAAATAGATAATCAACAAGGAGGAAATGGAATGAGAGTTTCGATGAGTTTTGGAGATTCAGGAAATGGTTTATTCAAAAATTTAACTACAAAAGATTATTTGAAAAGTGTAAAATCATTTGACAAAACTTATACAATAAAAGATAAATTAACCGAATACAAATGGCAATTAACACGCGAAACAAAAAAATTAATTGGTTTTAATGTCAAAAAAGCAACTGCTATTGTGGATAGCACAACAACTGTAACTGCGTGGTATGCTCCAAGTATTGCGATAAAAGATGGACCTGGAATTTACAATGGTTTGCCAGGCTTGATATTAGAAGTAGAAATTAAAAACTCAAAAAATAAAGGAATCGAAAGTAGTACTATTCGTGCAACAGAAGTCAAAGAAGTGCCAAATCTAAAACCAATTGAAAAGCCAAAAGATAAAAATACAATCACCAACGAAGAATATAAAGCGTTGAATGAAAAAGCAATGGAAAGGCTAAAACAGATGAGCTCTGAAGGAGTAAGTAAGGATTAAAGAAAATATTTTCATCCTTCATTAAACATTTCATACAATTTCTTGTCTAAAAGCTATAAGCATATTTAAAATGAAAAAAATAATTTCAGTTTTTATTTTACTATTTAGTTTTTCTGCATTTGCGCAACAAGAAAAAGTAGAAATTTCGTACACAACGCGTATTATTTTGCCAGACGATTTTACGTTTCAACCTCCGGGAGGTGGCAATGGACGTACGATGCCAAAAGAAATGCAAGAGCAATTCAAGAAAAATATTCAAGAGCCTCAAGAAGCTAAGTTGACTATTTTGGGTGATGAATCGTTGTATAAAATGGTTGAAAAAATATCAAACGATCAAAGTCAAGGTTCTAGAGGAATGAGAGGCGGAATGCGAATGATGTCGATGAATGGAGATAATATTTATAAAAATAGTACAAATCATTTGCTATTAAAAGAGCAAAACATGATGGGGAAAAGCTATGTTATAAAAGATTCTTTGCAAAATTTTGATTGGAAATTAACGCGCGAAACAAAAACAATTTTAGGAAACGAAGCCAAAAAAGCAACTGCTATTATTGATAGCGTTCAGACAACAGTTTGGTACATTCCAACTTTGAAATATAAAACTGGTCCAGAAAATTATTGGGGATTACCAGGTTTAATCGCAGAAGTACAAACAGAGATTAACAGAGGAATGTTTAAAGGTTCTAAAATTATTTATTTGACAGATATCAAAACATCAACAAATACAAAACCAATCGAAAAACCAAAAGATAAAGGTGCTATCTCTCAAACAGAATTTGATAAATTGATGCAAGAACAACGCTCACGTTTCGAAGAAATGAGAAATTCTGGCGTAAATAAACGAGATTAAGGTTTCTTAAAATTCGATTAATTTTCATAAAAATTGGTTCAATTTCATATTATAAAACTTATATTTAATTCTAAATTAATCTTAAGAAATAAAATACTATGAAAGCTTTAATCATCGTAGATATGCAGTACGATTTTTTACCAGGAGGTTCGTTGGCTGTGAATGATGGAGATAAAATTATCGAACGCATAAATAAATTGCAAGAAAAGTATGATGTTGTTGTGGCAACGCAAGATTGGCATCCAGCAAATCACAAAAGTTTTGCTTCGCAACACACAGATAAACAACCTTTTGATGTAATCGAATTAGGTGGAAATCGTCAAGTTTTATGGCCAGATCATTGTGTACAAGGCACTAAAGGAGCTGAAATACACAAAGATATCAAGCAAAATAAAATTAGTGCAATCATCCGAAAAGGTATGAATCCAGAAGTTGATTCGTATAGTGCTTTTTTTGATGTGAATAAAAAGAATCCAACAGGGTTAAATGGATTCTTGAAAGATCATAATGTAACGAGTGTATACATTTGCGGTTTAGCAGCAGATTATTGTGTGTATTATACAGCAAAAGATGCTTTAGCATTGGGATATACAACATATATTTTAGAAGGAACAACAAAGGCTATTAACCAAGAACTTTTTGATGAATTGAAAGAAGATTTTATCAAAAAAGGAGGAAATGTCTCGACGTATTTATTATAAAAAAATAATAAATCGCTAGATAAAAATGTCATTTGAAAATCCTTAACTTTTTGAATGACATTTTATTTTTTAGAATAAATTCAAAAAATATCTGTAACATTAGTCAACAAAAGCAGACTAATTAAACAAATTACAACAATTATGAAAAAAGCAATCTTAACATTTGCCTTAGGAATTATCACAACTACAGTTTCTATCGCACAAGACAATAAAACACAAAATATCGATGCAACTTATGTTTGCGAAATGAAATTGGATTATGACAAAACAATGGCACAAGTTCCTCAACAATATCGCTCACAAGTTGGTCCAATGTTGAAAGCTGAAATTGATGCTGGTGTTTTCATGAACTATTTCTTAAAAAGTAATTCAAAACAATCAACTTTTGTATTAGAACAAAAAGTAGGAAATGCTCAATCTCAAGGAGGAATGATTGCTCAACAAATGGCATCATTCGATAATAAACCAACTTATAAAGACTTTACAGTAATTCCAAATTTGTATTACAAAGAAGTTGATATGGGGACAAAACAATATTTGATTAAAGACCAAATTCCTGATTACAAATGGAAAATCTCTCGTGAGAAAACGGATATTGCAGGATACAAAGCAACAAAAGCAGAAGGTGTTATGATGGATTCTATTCCTGTAACGGCTTGGTTTGCTCCAGAAATTCCAATAAAAGATGGACCAACTTCTTTAGCTGGTTTACCTGGTTTAATTGTAAAAGCTCAATTTGATTACCAAGGAACGACAATGATTTTCACTTTAAAAGAATTAAAACTTTCGGATAAAGAATTAAAAGTTAACATTCCTACAAAAGGTGAAACTGTAACGCATAATCAATTCATGAAAATTGTAGAAGATATGCAAAAAAAGATGAAAGAAATGATGAATAGCGGTGTAGATACCCAATAATTCATTAAACAAAATATAAAACACATCTGTTTTTAACACATAAACAGATGTGTTTTACAAAAAACTCTATTTGAGTTATCAACTAAAAAATACATATGAAGAAATTACTCTATCTAATTTTATTTACTTCAGCTGCTCTAATCTCATTTGCACAAGAATGTAAATTAAAAGGTGCTGTTGCAAATGATGCTGGAATTCCTGTTACAGATGCTTCTGTCTCTATTTTTGATAGTAAAAACGAAGGAAAAGGTTTTGTTTTTACAAGTAACATGGGTGAATTTGAATTCAAATTGCCTTGTGGACAAAAATATGATATCGAAATTGAGCAAGCTGGTTACGAAACATATGTAGAAAATGTTGATTTAACTGAAAATGTCAACAAAAAAATAAAGCTTAAACAAGGAAAAGAAATTTCCTTAAAAGAAACAATTGTAAAAGCTCAACAAGCGATCAAAGTAAAAGGTGATACAATTGAGTTTGATGCAGATTCTTTCAAAGTTGGAAATGAAGAAACATTAGAAGATATCCTTAAAAAATTACCTGGAATTGAAGTTGTGAATGGAAAGGTAATGTACAAAGGTAAACCAATGTCACAAGTAACAGTTGGTGGACGTGAAGTTTTGGGTGGTAACGAAAAATTATTGAACAAAAATTTACCTTCGGATGCAGTTTCTAAAATTCAATTGAATACAAAGTTCAAATCAAATCCGTTTGCTTCTTCCTTACAAGAAGATGACGAACAATTCTCGTTAAACATCGAACTAAAAGATGATATGAAACGTCTTGCATTTGGTAATGTGACGTTAGGTGGAGATGCGGACAAACATACAGATGCGCAAGCAAAAATTTTCTATTTCTCAGAAAAAACAGACGGAACATTAATCAATGATTTTAATACATTCGGGAAACAAGTTTTTGATCAAGATGATTATATGAGCTTCTTTGGTGGATATTCTGAATTTAATTCTGAAGGAAGTATTTATTCATTAAGAGGAAATTCGAACAATCTAAACTTGATGACAAAAAATGATGCGCCGAGTATGAATACCTATAATGGTGCTGTGCATTTTGGTGTTGAACCAAATAAGAAATTAAAAATCTCTGGTTTTGGTTTAGTTAATACAAATAATATTCGTTACAATTCTAAATCTGAGCGTTATTACAACAATATCGAAACGCCTTATACAACTGTCGATCAGGAACAAAATAAGAGCAATATTTTGATGGGAATGTCGCGTTTGCGTTTAGATTATAATCCGAATGATAAAGGACAAATTAAATATCGTTTAAATTTTAATTATCTAGATAGCGAAAATGAACAATTGGTTGATAGCTATTATAACGATCAAAAAAATAGCTTTAGAAATGTAAATTCTGAACAAAAGAATTACTCTTTATCACAAACTTTATCTTACATCCGTAAAGTTGGACGCGATGATAATGTTGGTTTATATTTTCGTCATCAATATCAAAAAGATACGCCAGATTACAATGTTTTATCAACAGCAAATCCGTTCTCATCTTTTAATTTATTCAAGAATTTATCTCAAGTAAATAATCAATATAATATCAATCAAGATCAAAACTTTGTTTTGAATACTGTTCAATTATATGGAATCTACAATCACTTGTTGACAAATACATCTAACCTTAAGGTGAAAGTTGGAACAAATTTTAGTACGCAAGATTTTGATAATAAAATCTATGATTTTCAGAAATTAATGAATGATAATTCATTAATCAGTAATACAGATTTAGATTACAACGAGACTTTTGCTGATGTAACGTTGACAAAGAAACTAGGAAACTTTCAAGTAGATGCTGGTGCGGGAGTTTCGTTCTTTAATGAGAAATCGAAATACCAAGATGGTGAAAAATTAAATCGTTCGGAAACGAAATTTTTACCTCACCTGAATTTGCAATACAAGTTCAACAATGCAACAAGTGTTCGCGCAAGTTATTCACAAAACTATAGCTATCCGTACACAAAAGATTTTAATGACTCGTACACAATTCAAAGTTACCAATCGATTTTCTATGGAAATAGAAACTTACGACAAGCTTTGACGCATACAGCAAGTCTTAATTTTAATCATTTTAACTCGTTCACATTTTTTAATATTTTTGCGAATTTGAGTTATACGTTACAAGAAAAAAGTATACAAACGCAATCTGTTTTAAACCGTGACTTTATTATCTCTGGAAACGATACAATTGTAAATAACTATCAGTTCAATACCTTAATTAATTCTGGCAGTAATCAAGAAACTTATTCAGGATATTTCATGATTGGGAAACGTTTTGCTAAATGGTACAATGCACGATTAACAGGTAATATTTCTACTTCTAATTATTATACCATTACACGAAATATTGAATATGAAAATGGAGTTGTTAAAAATGATGATTTGAACAATGTAAACAACAAAAGTTTTAATCAAACATATAATTTAGAGAACTCATTCACATTCAAAAAGAAATTTGAATTGAAGGCTGGGGTTAATTTAAACCTAAGTAAATATCAATCATTATCTGAACAGAAATTTACGAACTGGCGTCCATACGGGGAAGCTGCTTGGTCCGCTACAAGTAAATTATTAGTTCAGACCGATTTCTCTTATCGCTTACAATACCGTGATGGAGTAGAAATAAACACAGCAAAAGAGTGGAATGCTTCTGCGCGATACAATATTGCGAAGAAAACTTATTTAACTCTTACAGGTGGAAACTTATTAGGAAACAACGTAATTGTTTCGAATGGATTTAATGATAACTACATATCGACTACAACTAAAAATGTTTTGGGAAGATATTTTATCGTGAGTTTACGATATAAGTTCTAAATCAATAAATTACATTTTTATCATAAAATTTATCTGAACGCGTCTACAAAGTAGACGCGTTTTTTTTATAAATAATTTTTGTACTTTTAATCTAATCAACTAAAAATAAATAGATGGAAAACCCTACTACCGAAATTTATAAAATTATTCAACCAGAAAATTGGACAAAGAGTTTAACAGACGAACAAATTATTGAACTTTCTAAAGAAACTGATTTCTCGAAAAATATTTTAGATGAAGGACGAGATTATTGTTACTTTTTGGACAAAAAATTTTATGTAACACGTGAAAAACATATCGAGTATGTTAACATGTCTTATACTTTAACTGATCCTGCAAATTTAGAAAAAGCTTCTACATTCGATACAATTGTCGAAGAAAACGAAATTTATTTGATTCATAGAATTTCTGTGATTCGTGATGGAGAGTTAATTGATAAATTAGCAGATATCACTGTAAAAGTTTTGGATAACGAAAATGATAGCGGTTCTGGCGTAATCAACAAAAGCAAAAAAATTAATATTTCGATCAAAGATTTGCGTTTATATGATATTCTTGTGTTGGAAGATGCAAGAGAAAAAATATTTACTGATAAAGATTTTGTCCGCAAAGAATACAGCCGTTATTTGTGGGTTAGCCCTGATTCGTATTGGGCATATGGAAATTATACGTTCGAATTAATCAATGAGCGTGATGATGAATTTGTTTACAAGAAAAACTTCTTCCGTGACCAAAATGAAAATGGAAATGTAATCGAAGCTGAAATAGGAACAATTTCTTCTGGCGGTTCTTACGTTTTTGAGTTGGTAAATTATCTTAATCCAACAGATCCAAATCGCGAGATTTTTCCTTACATCGATTTTGCAACAAAAAGCACCTGGGAAAAGCTTTCAAACTTTATTTCGCCTTATTACGAAGAAGTGCTTAACAAAGCTAATCTTGAAAGTTTCGCACCAAATCTGATCGAAAAATTAAATGAATTTTCTGACATCGAAGATAAAATTGAATATGCGATAGAATATGTTCAAAACCATATTTATTATATCTACAATGCCGATGAAATGAGCGGTCACAAACCTCAAGAAGCAGAAATAACTTATGCAAATAAACAAGGAGATTGCAAGGCTAAATCTATTTTATTGAAAGTTATTTTTGATTATCTAGGATTAGAATCTTCAATCATTTTACTGAATTATAATACTGATTTCTATTTCAAATATTATCTCCCATCGTTGTTGGCATTCAATCATGTGATTGTAAAAGTGAAACATAATAATGAGACATATTACGTTGATGCAACAATGCGTAATGAGTATGGTTACTTAGAAAATAGAAGCTTTATTTATTTTGCGCATTATTTAGAAATTAAACCAAATCAGACCTTACAAATTCGTGAACCTTACAAATTTCCTAAGTTTTGTATAGATGAAAAAGTCAGTGTAGCGGCAAAAGGAAACGAAGGTTATTTAGAATCTGAATCGATTTATCGTTACAATCGTGCAAATAATATGCGCCGATATTTCAAGAATACTAACAAGCGCGAAATTATTGATAGTTGGAATAGTTTCTTTTATTATGCGTTAAATTATAGTGCAGATCGCCCTGAAATGGATTTGAGAGAAATTTTTAAAGACACTTCGATTGAAATTGTTTCGGATGATAAAAAGCTGAACGAATTAACGATAAAATATAAAGCACGAATCGAGAATCCATATTTTAAAGATAAAGTGACAAACGAACGCTTCTTGATGTTCTTTGATCGAAATATCCCGAAAAATAATGTGAGAGATTTTATTCACGAAGACGCAAGTTTTTGGCATAATTTCGATAGTGAAAAGTATGAAATCAACTTATCAACCGATCAAAAAATTGATACAAAGGAAAAGTATACGATTCAAGAATCGACGATTAATGATAAATATTTCACCTACTCAAGTAGAAAGAAAATTACAGCAAGTGGAGGAAGTGCTTACATTGAATACAATCCTTCGACGAATCATGAAATTACGATGGAAAATTTCGAGGAATTCCGAAATAATCATTACACAATTGCAGATAGTAATTACGGTTTAGGTATTGATATTATCGAATCTGGATTAATGAATATGCTAAAATTTAAGATGAAAAAAGCTTTCAAATAATCAATCAAAAACTCCTGAAAAATAATTTTCAGGAGTTTTTTTATTTAATCACTTGTGGATAATCAAACAAATTATTTGGATCATATTTCTTTTTCAACTTTTGCAAACGAACCAAATTATTTCCGAAATAAGCATTATTTGCATCAGGAAAATTGATATCTGGATAATTTCGGTATTGTTTTACATTTCCAAGATTTCTTAATAATTGTTGTACTTCTTCAAATGATTTTGTCAACTTTTCTTCTTGTGAAGGCAAATCCCAATATGCTTGTAATTCGCTTAAATAATTAATATCACGATGTGGATAAGCAGAATCTGAAGCTTTGACTTCATTGATTTTTCCTCCCAAAGTATTGATCTGATAAATCATTCCTTTAGAAGCAACAACTTTTGCAAAAATATCTTCCAAACCTTTTTCGATGTCTTCAATTCCTGTGTACAAACCAGCCGAAGAATTTTTGAAATAAATTGGTTCTGTTACACCATAATAATTTTTGAGTGCAGCAGCCAGATTTCTATTTTTCATCGGTTTGTAATCATTCGCTAGTGGAATTAAACTCGAAAATATTTTCTCAAAATCAGTTTGATTTGCTGCAAAATTGGTAAATAAAATCGTTAAAAATTTTCCATTCAACACAAAAGCAGAAAAAGCTTCGTTCGGTAACTTTTCCGTTGCTTGAAACCAAATCCGAATCAATTTGACAAATTTATCAGAAGTCAAATTATTAAACTTCATACGATATCCACTGAAAGATTGTGGTGCAGGATAAGTTTTGAAATGTAATTCCGTCACAACTCCAAAATTTCCATTTCCGCCTCCTTTACACGCCCAAAGTAAATCTGGATCTTTATCAGAATCGATTATATTTCCTTTGTAATCGATCATTTTTACACGAAGCAAATTATCACAGGTCAAACCATATTTCCGACTAAAAAAACCGTAACCACCGCCCAAAGTCAAACCTCCAATAGCGACAGTTCCACACGAACCAGCTGGAATAATTCTTTTCTTAGGTAAAAAATTCGCATAAATTTCCTGCAACAAACAAGCTGGTTGTAATTTCACTTTATTCTCGTGCAACCACGTAATTTTATTCATCAATCCAAGATGAATCAACAATCCGTTATCAACATTCGAAAAACCTTCAAAACTATGTCCTCCACTTCGAATGGCAATTTTTAGTTTCTTTTCGTTTGCTAAAGCAATTGCTTTTTTTATTCCAGTTTCGGATTTACAAACTGCTATAATTTTCGGAAACTTCTCAATTCTTTTGTTGAATGATTTTCGGTATTGATCATATTTTGCATCATCTTTTGTCAAGATTATTAAATCATCATCCAAAAAATCATCAAACGAATAAAAAGACATAAAAAAAATTCCTAAACTACCTGTACCAAGCAGTTTTAGGAATTCTCTTTTTGTATAATTTGATTGTGACATAGCTAAAATTGGTTTAGCTAAAGATACAACTATTTGATATTATTCTCTTTTAACCAATTTCTATAATTCTCAGCATTTTTCAAATGTTCCTGATAATCATTGGTATAAATGTGGTAACCTGGTTTTTTAGGATCTGCAACAAAGAAAATAAAATCGTGATTTGCTGGTGATAAAACCGCATCAATTGCTCCTAAATTTGGTAAACAAATTGGCGCTGGTGGTAAACCTTTGTTACGATATGTGTTGTACGCATTCGAAGACCACGTCCATTTTTTGTACACACGTTGCACTTTTTGATCCCAACCATTTTCCATTTTGTACGCATAAATAGAAGTTGGATCGGCCTCTAAACGCATATCTTTCGCCAAACGATTCATATATGCTCGTGCAACTTTTTGTTGTTCATCCATATTATCAGACGATTCCAATTGTACAATAGACGCCAAAGTTGTCACTTGCAAAGGTGTCATGTTGAGCGCTTTTGCTTTTGCCAAACGATCTGCATTCCACACTTTGTCATGCTGAGCTACCATTTTGTCTACAAACTTTTCTGGTGTTAATCCCCAATACACGAAATACGTTTCTGGGATAAAATATTGCTTAACTGTTTCGTCGTTTAACGTTGTATCGTTTTTTTCTTTCACAAAATCGCGAATAGCCGTCAAAACTTCGATAGAATCCATATCAATTTGCTTGGAAACTGATCCTGCTAAATGATAAATTGTCGGTTCATTTTTGATACGAAGCTTCACTTCTTCTTGCTCTCCTCCTTGCAAACGATCAATAATATCGCGGTTAGAATCTGAGCTTGAGATTTTATATTTTCCAGATTTTATCGTTGCTGGATAATCTGCATCTTCTGCATATTGTTTGAACAATTTTTCATCCTTCAAAAATGGTTTTAAAGAATCTAAAACTTGCTCAAATTTAGCTCCACGAGAAATATAGATATAACCATCTTTGGTTGCATTTCCTTTGAAACCATCTATAAATGTACATCCTACAAATGCGAATGAACAGATTAATATTAATACTAAATTTAATTTTTTCATTGGATTGAATTAAATTTCAATTTCACCTTCAAAAACTTTTACTGCTGGTCCATTTAACCAAACATTGACAAAGTTATGATTATTTTCTTCAAAATTTACAGATAAATCTCCACCCATTGCTTTTACTTTGATATCTTTTTTATCCACCAAATTTTTGACATAAGCAGAAATCGCAGCAGCCGTAATCCCTGTTCCGCAAGCCAAGGTTTCGTCCTCTACTCCACGTTCATACGTACGAATTGTAAGACTATTATCTGGCATAACTTCAACAAAATTTACGTTAGAACCTTTCTCAAAATAAGGTGCACCGTTACGAATCGCTTTTCCTTTTTTGTAGACATTAATATCTTTTACATTCTCCACAAATTCTACGTGATGTGGCGAACCTGTGTTCATAAACAAATATTTGTCGTGATCTTCCACTTCATTTACATCAATCATCTGTAAACGAATAACTTCTTGATCTACAATACCATGATGCAGACCATCAATCGCATTAAATGTCATTTTGTCATTGGCAACATCCAAATCATTTGCAAATCGAATAATACAACGTCCTCCGTTTCCGCACATTGTACTTTCATTTCCATCTGAATTGAAATACACCATTCTGAAGTCTGAATTTTCATCATTTTGTAACAAAATCAAACCATCAGCTCCAATCCCAAAATTACGATCACATAGCCTATTAATCAATTCTGTAGAGATTGGAAACGTTTTTTCTCGATCATCAATCATGACAAAGTCATTCCCAGCTCCTTGATATTTATAAAATTTTAATTTCAACTTCTTTAATTTTAAACAAAGTAAAGACATTTTTATCACTCTTAACTAATGTTATAAAAGATTTATAATATAGTGTTAACATGCGTTAAACGGTTTGAAATGTTAAAATTTTGGTCTTAAATTTGATTTAATCTAAAACATTAAAAACTTATATAATAAAGATGAAAAAATATACAGGATACTTATTAGTTGGATTAGTGAGCTCTATGACAACTATGGGAGGTTTTTATTTGATGAACGAAAATGGAAGTAATCCATTTATTACAAATGCGAGTAATCAGAAAAACGGAGACTTTGAATTTGTAGATTATAAAGGAAATTATGGATATGATGCGCCAAATTTTGTGCAGGCATCTAACAAAGCAGTACATACGGTTGTGAGTATCAAAAATTATTCGAATCAAAGACAGCAACAACAGCAACAAATGTTTGATCCTTTTGATTTCTTTTTTGGTCAACCAGAGCAACAACAAAGAGGAAGACAACAACAGCAACCTGATCAAGATCAACCATCTGGAATGGGTTCTGGTGTAATTATTTCTCAAGATGGATATATAGTTACAAATAATCACGTGATACAAGGCGCTTCTAAAATTGAGGTGACGTTGAATAATCAAAAAAGTTATATTGCTGAATTAGTTGGAACTGATCCAAGTACGGATATTGCCTTATTGAAAATTAGTGAAAAAGGTTTACCATTCACAAAATTTGTAGATTCTGATGCCATTAACGTTGGAGATTGGGTGTTAGCAGTTGGTAATCCATTCGGACTGACTTCTACTGTTACAGCAGGTATTGTTTCAGCAAAAGGTCGTAGCATTAATATTTTAGGTAAAAATTCTGAATCACCAATCGAATCGTTTATTCAAACCGATGCAGCGATTAATCCAGGAAACTCTGGTGGTGCTTTGGTAAATGCAAACGGAGATTTAATTGGTATTAATACAGCTATTTCTTCACCAACAGGAGCTTATTCTGGTTACGGATTTGCTGTCCCTGCAAACTTGGTGAAAAAAGTTGTGGAGGATATCAAATCGTACGGAATTGTACAACGTGGATATTTAGGTATCAAAGGTTTTGATTTATCGAATGAAGATGCTGTAAAACAATACAACAAGCAATTCAAGAAAAATATTAAAACCGATAATGGAGTAATGGTAACTGAATTGGTAGCGAAAGGGTCTGCAATTGATTCTGGAATCGAAGAAGGCGATATTATTACAGCTGTAGATGGAAAACCAATTACATCTTTCTCTTCGTTATCGTTCATCGTAGGAAGCAAACGTCCTGGTGACAATGTTGCGCTTACTGTAAGACGTGGAAACTCTGAGAAAACATACAACATTACATTGAAAGATGCTAAAGGAAGCACTAAAGTGAGAAGCAAATCTGACTTAACGCCAACTGAAGTTCTTGGAGCAGAATTTGAGCCATTAACAGAACGTCAAAAAGATAGTTTCGGAATTAATTATGGTGTGATGGTAAAACATCTTGATAATTCAGGAAAATTAGCTGCAGCAGGTGTTCAAGAAGAATTTATTATCTTATCGATCAATGATAAAAATGTAAGTTCACAAGACGATATCGAAAAAATATTAAAAAATTATAAAGGTCGCGTATCAATTAAATTTGCAGATTATTACGGACGAATCTATACAAAAGGATTCACGATGGATTAAAATTTTGAGTCGATTTTAAATTTTAATAAATCATTATAAATAGCTACAACAAGATAAGTTGTAGCTATTTATCTTTACACTAAGTTTAATTTCAAAACCAAACGTATGACTTTAAGGAAAATCAGTACAATCTTCATTCTTTTATTCTCCTCTTTTGCATTCAGTCAAAACTTATTTGGCGTTTCAGGAAGTTATTCTAATCAATCTGGGAACTTTGCCAAACTAGGTCTGTTTTACACTTTTGGATTAGGTGATACATTTATCACTCCACGAATAGATGCCAACGCAAACATGGCTTATATGCGAGATAATTTTCATGTCATTCCAGAAATTGGTATTACAGGCTATTTTACCTCAGGCGGCTCATATATTTTTCCTTTTGTAGAAAGCGAGTTTACACCGTATACAATCACTCCAAAAGTTGGATTAACTTTTTTGACCATAGTTGAATTTGGAATAGGATATGGTTTTAAAATTAATGAGAAAGATAATTTCAAACCGATAAAAGGCTTTCAATTTTCTGCTGGAATTAATATTCCTTTCAATTGGAATTAGAGAAAGTAAAAACGACGAAAATTTATTTTTTTGGAAGAAAACTAAATAATTCATTAATTTTATCACATGAAAAAGTTCATCGCAATCTTTGTTTTTATCATTAGTTTTCAAGCGAAAGCACAACAAAACTTAACCGATTATTTTACGATTAATCTTGGTTATGAATATTGGAACGGAAATTATGGAAAAGTTGGAACAGATTTGTTCTTAGTACAAGATAACAACAATATTTTGACGTTTAGCGCCAATGCGAATTTGGGTTATATGAAAGATAAATTTCGTGTAATTCCAGAAGTTGGAGCTGGATATATGTTCAATTTTCACAACAATCCAGGTGATCCTTATAGTTCAAATTTTAGCTCTGCTTTTTATGTTATTCGCGCCGAAGTTTCTCCATGGACAATTACACCAAAAGCTGGTATTGCAGTTTTGAGCATTGTAGAGTTAAATGCTGGTTATTCTTTCGAGTTTAGAGAAAATAAAAATTTTAAAGATATGAGCGGTTTCCGAGCTGTATTAACTATTCACTTGCCGACTCAGCTTTTTTAGCATTTCTAATACTTTTACGCAATTCTTTCAAACGAATATATAAATCTGAAGTCGACGCATTTTCTTCAATCGTATTAAAAATAAAAACACCTTTATCAGTATAAAAGAAGATAATTGCTTCGTGATCGGCAACTTTAAAAGCATTTGTAATCCCATTTATTTTGTTCTCAACCCAAGATAATTTGCATGTTTTCAAATCAAAAATATGATCTTCATTACCCAAAATATCTTTGAAAATTAATTGATCTCCTTGTACATATAATACACCACTTCCCTGAAAAGATTTCATTTTAAGAAATCTCCCTTGCGGACGCCCAATATTGTAACGTACAACAGCTTTTAAGTCTACCTGATCTGGTAAGCTTTTCAGTGTATGTTGTTCATTTTTCTCTCTGACTTTCGCATCAGATACGGCAATAACAAAGAATATCGAAACAAAAATTCCGAAAATCAAAAATATAATTAGGATTGATAATATTGGCGCCATAATGTACTTAAATGTTAAGTAAAGTTATAAAAAAGCTTGAATTAACATCTAAATAAACTGCTTTTTTTACCTTAGCCTAGCAAACAAATATAAAATACATATGAATAAATTAATTTGGTTGTTATTTCCCGCCACAATTTTTGCTCAAAAAGGTGAAACACAAATAAAAGCTAATGCTTTAACAATGCCACTCGCAATGGTAAATCTTGGTGTTGAACATGCAATTACAGATAGAATAACTTTGCAAGCTGACGGATTTATCTCTCCTTGGAAATCATTTGCAGGAAATCATTTACAAATGTATATGGCTTTTGGTGAAGGTAGGTATTACTTTGATAAATCATTTAGTAAGTTTTATGTAGGTCCAAATATTGGTGTTGGTTTCTTTGATCTTCAAAAATGGAATTATTGGAACACTGATAAATACCAACGAGGAATAGCAATTTTAACAGGAGCTACAATTGGATATCAAGTCAAAATCAACGAACATTGGGGATTAGATGTTTTTGTTGGAGGAGGGCACTCTCAAGGAAATTACAAAGGTTATTATAAAGAAGATTCTCCTAATTTCGGACGGTATGATTCTGCACAATCATTCAACAAAAGTGGAGAATGGATTCTGTACAAAGGCGGCGTAATGCTTACTTATAAATTTAAACGAAAAAAATCCAACTAAAATTAGTTGGATTTTTTTCATAATTAGTGTTAATTAGAATTAGAAAACTAAGATTTTTGCTGTATTAGCTTTACCTTGTTTGTCTATTGTTTTGATGACATAAACTCCTTTATTCCATCCGTTTGTAAAAATTGTTTTAGAAGAATTTCCTGAAGAAATTAAGTTTCCACTCATATTAAATACTTGATATGTCTCATAATCATAATCAACTCGGATTTCTTTTACGTTACTCAAATATTTTATTGATTGTGTATTTTTTTGAATATCATTAACTGCTAAACTTTCAAAAGGAAATTTATAGAAATCTGTTATAAATGATGTAGCAGAATAATCGCTTCCATAATAAGCATATAAACGATCAAATTCTCCTTTTTTATTCATACCATAACCTATTGTCGTTATGTTTCCTCTTTCTGTTCTTCCTGAGAACATTGCTAAAACATTATTCTCATCTTGCGCAATACCATATGTATTCGCTGCAACACCGTTTTCTCTATCTTGATAAGCATACACATATTCTATCTTATCATCATCATTAACAATAGTTGGATTTAACGTTAATGCATTTAAAAACGGAGCAAATAATTCTGTTTCAAGAGTAATTGGTAATCTGACTTTTTTCACTTCTACACCTTTCGCATCATAATGTTTTACAAGACCAAATGCTTTATCTCCATCCATTTCACCTGCGTTTAAACCAACTACATAATTAAAAGAATTATCGCTTGGAATTCTATTCATATTAAGAGACAAAATATCATCATTATATAATACTGGAAAATCTTGTGCTAACTCGAAATCTGGTAAATTATATATTTTAACATTAGATCCTCCTTCACCATTTTGGTCAACTAACATTGCTACTTGATCTTTTTGATTTGGTATCTCTATTAATTCGATCCCAGTTTCTATACCACCAGCTACGACATCTTCGGTAAGTGATTTTAAAATAGTACCATCTTCATTCACAACAAAATAATTATACGACTCTTTATCAGCCATCAAATCATAAATATATGAACCATAAGTAAACTCTAATTTACTATCCGTATTATAAATATTAGATGAAATATCGTATTTATCAGTATTATAGAACAATCCAAAAGTAGCCATCGGAATTGTGTACGGATTTTCTTCATCAAATCCGATTACTGGTAAAGTATATGTTTTATCTAAAACAAACGTTTCTGCATCAATGAAATCTAAAGCAAATTTTGCATTTGTATTAAATTCTAATGTTGAATTATCAACTAATTGTTCAGTATAACGCGCTAAAACTACATAATCTTTTCCATTCAAATTTTTATGTACTATTGGCATTCCTACATAAAAATTAGCAAGACTAAATGGAATTTTATATTCTAAATTTTTCGATGTATCAGTTAAATTAATTTTCTTAATTGTTACAAAATCATCATTCGTTTTATAAGTATACGCTTGTTGTTTTCCTTTCGAATCTGTTAAAAACTCTGCAGAAGTAGTATCCTCTTTATATAAAACTTCTCCTGCTTCATTTACAAACCAAATTTGATCTTTTACAGATTCTGGACCTTGTCCTCCATCTGTAAAATGCACATAAACCCCAACAATTAATTTATCATTATTGTCTAATATTTTTGCTGAAAAATCTGCGATTGCTTCTGCTCTTGTTGTTGTTTCTGGAATACTAATTGTAAATTGTTTATCTACTTTTAAATCATCCGTATATGTTTTTAATGTAAATGTTGCATTTGGTCCATATTTAGAATCAATAGAAAACAAAATCGTTTCATTATTATCTACATTTTTTCCATATGCCCAACGTTGTGCATTTATATTTCCAAAAGGTTTTATATCATTCTGCTCAGTCGCTCTACTTTTCACAGAACTATTAACTTGAGAAAATTCTCCAAAAGAATTAATATCTTTTCCTCTATTATAAGTTGTCCAGTCAAAATTTCTTTTTAACGTCTCTTTCTTATCCTTCTTTATTCTTTCAAAAACTATAGTATTCGATTTTTCGAAAATTGTTTGCGCATAAGTAGTTGAGCATAACCCAAAAATTGTTGCCAATAGAATAAAAGTCTTCTTCATAATTCAATGTGTTATTTAATTTTTTCAAATGAAAAAAATAATTATTGAATATGAAATTGAATTAGCTCTAATTTAAATGAATTTTACTTAAATTCATCAACACTAAAAACAATATAATTAATTAATAATAAATAAATTAACCTTTATTATTTCTGAAAATAGATTTTAAATTTAAAAAATTCTGATTTCTACTATTTTTTAGAAATAGTAGAAAAATAATGACAAGTAATAAGACTAATGGCAGTTTAAAAAAAGATAAGTTATACCAGAATCCTTGATCTTTATATAACAAAAAATTTAGGCTTTTCTCTTTTGCTTCTTGATTACTTTTTTCCAATTGCAAATTTATTTTTTTGATATAATCTATATATTTTTTGTAAGCAATATAATCTTGTTGATAAAAAGCATTTTGTGCCAAAATTCTATATACATACAAATTTACACTAATAGGTTCCGAAGCTTTTATTTCTTTTAAAACTTCTTTCAAAAGTTGATTGGAATATATATAATCTTTTTTTGCTTGATAAATCCTTGCCAAGCTAGTTTTGGCAGACTGATCATATTCTTTTAGATTATTCTTTTTAATAACAAAAAAAGCTTCATCTAAGTACAATGTAGCAGAATCTAAGATCGATTTATCAATTAAACAATTTGATTTCTCAATATAAACTAATGCTAAATTGTTTAATGTACTTTGATTTAATTCTCTACTCTTATAAGATTTGATCGATTTATCGTAATATTTTAAAGCAAAATCACAATCTAAATCATCTTTATATCCATTTCCTTTTATTCCGTAAATATTCCCTAAATACATTGGTCTTTTTTCTTCCGAAAATTCTTTCGAAAGAATTAAATTTTCAGATTTCTCGAGATAATAGCGAGATTGAGTATTAAATCCATACAATTGAAAAAGCTCACCTATTCTTCCTAAAATTCTAGCTTCATTAAAAGTATCTTTCTCTTTTTTAACATAATCATATGTTTCAAATGCGTATTTCAACGCATTATAAGTATCATCTAAAGAACTATATGCATTTGTTTTGATTAATCGAGCAGTAATTTGATCGTCTTTATTTTCTGAAGTTTTTATAATACGATTTGCCATTTCAATCGCTTTTTGCGGATTAAAATAAACATAATCGTAAGCAATTCTCACACTATCTGATTTCTGAGCAAAACTGAAAGAAGTTCCGAATAAAAAAAGTAAGGTTAAAATTATATTATTCATCTTCATTTAAATTTTTTACAAAAACAGAAGGTGTAACACCTGTTACTAATTTAAAAAAAGTGGTAAAACTACTCTGAGATATAAAGCCGCTTTCTTTAGCTAAATGACTAATTTTATATAACCGAAATTTTTTATCTTCTTTTAATATTTTTACGATGTAATCTATGCGCAATTCATTAATGTAATTATTAAAACTTTTCTGTTTTACATTATTTAAAATAGATGATAAATACTTAATATTTGTATCTAAATCTTTGGCTAAAATTGAAATCGTGATCGTAGGATTTAGAAAACCTTTATTTTTCTCAAAATTTTCTAATTTCATTAAAATTTCGCTTTCAACTTTATCAGAAATTAGATTTGTTTTAACTATATTTTCTTCTATTCGCTTCTTTTTCTTATAAAAAATCAACGTTATAATGATTAATATAAATACAATAGATAAAACAACAGAAGCTCTTTTTAAATGTTTTTCTTTAATCTCTTTTTGAGATTTTTGTTGATCAATAAGTTTATTGACTAAATAATTTTGAGTTGTTTTCTTTTCAACATTCAAACGCTCTGCTAATTCATTTAATTGACTCGTATAAATCGCATATTCTTTAAGAGAATTAGTAGATAAAAAATAATTTTGAATTCTTTTTAACAAAATAAATCGTTCAACTTCATTTGCAATCTGCAAACTGTCAATCGTAGCATTTGCTTCGTTCAAATTATTTATTTTTTTTGATATAATTGGACTAAAAGATAAATCATATTTAAGATTAATAAACTTGTTTCTAGTATCATTTATCCAAGAACTATCTTTTGTTTTGACTTTATTTAACAGTTTCTTCGATTCTTCCTTAAACCCTAAATAATAAAATAAATCTGATCCTATAAGATAGTATCGATCTTTCAATTCTTGATTATTTGATGCTAAAACTTCTGGTTCAATCGCGAAAAAAATATCTAAAGCCTCTGTATCTTTAGAAACGTATACTTTTATTTTTACTAAATCGAGTTGATAATTTAATTTTTGAATGGTGTTTGCAGAATTGTTAATCAAGTATTCATATATCTTAATACTTTTAGAATTATCTATTTTTAATTTCTCCACAGCTTCTTTATAGAACGCATTATTCTCCTCAACATCTTGAGAAAAACAGTATACAGAAAAAAATAAAACAAGTAGATAGATAAATCTCATCTTCATTACAACTAAACCTAATTGTAAAAATAAAAAAAACTCTGACTTAATCAGAGTTTTTAAGATGTTATATACGTTTTTTTATGATTCTAATATTACACAGGCGTATTCATATCGAAAGCCTCAAGATATTCGGCAACACGTTTTACAAACATACCTCCTAAAGCGCCATCCACAACACGGTGATCGTAAGCATGAGATAAGTACATTTTGTGACGAATTGCAATCATATCTCCTTGTGGAGTTTCGATAACCGCAGGTTTTTTCACAATTGCACCAACAGCCAAAATAGCGACTTGTGGTTGAGGAATAATTGGCGTTCCTAATGTATTTCCGAAAGAACCAATATTTGTAATTGTATACGTTCCTCCTTGAATTTCTGCTGGTTTCAACTTATTGTTACGAGAACGATTTGCTAAATCATTTACTTGAGAAGCTAACCCCGCTAAATTAAATTGATCTGCATTTTTTATAACAGGTACAATTAAATTTCCACTTGGTAAGGCTGCTGCCATTCCAATATTGATATTTTTCTTTTTGATGATTTTATCTCCATCAACCGAAACATTAATCATTGGGAAATCTTGAATTGCTTTTGCTACTGCTTCAATAAAAATTGGCATGAAGGTAATTTTCTCACCATGTTTCTTCTGAAACTCATTTTTATTTTTATCTCTCCACAATACAATATTCGTCATATCAACTTCTACGAAAGACGTTACGTGTGGAGCAATTTGTTTTGCTTGTAGCATATTTTGCGCAATAATCTTACGCATTCTATCCATTTCGATGATTTCATCACCTTCACCAACAGAAATTGGCGCAGATTGCACTTGTGGTGCTTGAGGTTGAGCAACTGGTGCAGCAACAGAAGTCGTAGCAACTGGTTTCGCTGGTTGATTACCTCTATTTTTAACGAAATTTAAAATATCATCTTTCGTTACACGTCCGTCTTTTCCAGAACCTGAAATTTGATCTAACTCAGCCTGAGAAACACCTTCTTCTTTCGCAATAGATTTTACTAAAGGAGAATAAAATTTATCATCAGACGAAGTAATAACCGTTTCAGTTTTGATTGTTGCAACTTCAGCCTCTATAGATTTTGCAGCATCAGCAATTTCCTGATCGCTATTTGTATCTACTTCTTCTGCCGAATCAGCTTGTTCTACAACTCCATCAACAGACAAAATTGCGATAGGCTCACCTACTTTTGCAATTCCATCTACCGGAACTAAGATTTCTTTTAAAACTCCCGCCACTGGCGAAGGAACATCAGAATCTACTTTATCAGTTGCGATTTCTACAACCGATTCATCTTCACTAATCGAATCACCAATATTCTTGAT
Source organism: Empedobacter sp. GD03797 (assembly GCF_029842105.1). Lineage (NCBI taxonomy): Bacteria > Pseudomonadati > Bacteroidota > Flavobacteriia > Flavobacteriales > Weeksellaceae > Empedobacter > Empedobacter sp. GD03797. Next base: position 158,130 of record NZ_JAOCFS010000004.1, on the reverse strand, counting down.
CCAATTTGTTACAGTAGCTTCCATTACACCTTCTCCCATAGAAGGTAGAATTAATTTATAGTCAGACATTCTTGTGTTATTTGCTAAATACAAATCTAAACATTTTTTCGATTCAAAAAAATACTGTTAAAAAGATTAATGTATTTTATTTTTAAATTATTCGTATTAATATCACAAATAATTATCAATTTAATAATTGAGATAACTTTTATAAGATTATTTTTAATGATTTGATAGTTTTGATTGCATAAAAAAATCCCCCAATCTAAGATTGAGGGACTTTTTGAAATATTAAGAATGATTCTTAAGCTTCGTAAGTTGCAGTACCGTTGTTTACTTGAGGTTCTTTGATTTCACCAAAGCTTTTCTCGAAGTTAGTTACGTTTTCTGCTAACGATTGAGATAATTGTTTTGCTTGTAATGGAGACAAAATAATTCTTGATTTTACTGATGGTCTAGCACCTGGTAAAAATTGAACGAAATCTACAACGAACTCAGATGGTGAGTGGTTGATGATTGCTCCTGTAGCATAAACACCTTGAGCTACTAATTCGTTTAACTCAATGTTTAATCCTTCGTTTTGTTGATTTTCTGACATTATAATTCTTGTTTTGCGTTTATTAATTCCTCGTATTCACGGTTAGATCCTACGATGATGTTTTGATACTCTTTTAATCCAGTTCCGGCAGGAATTAAGTGTCCAACAATAACGTTTTCTTTTAATCCTACTAAACCGTCTACTTTACCAGCTACAGCTGCTTCGTTAAGAACTTTTGTAGTTTCCTGGAACGATGCCGCAGACATGAAAGATTTAGTTTGTAAAGACGCTCTTGTAATACCTTGTAAAACTGCTTCTGCTGTTGCAGGTAAAGCTTCACGAGCTGTTACTAAGTTTTTGTCTTCACGTTTTAATTTAGAGTTTTCGTCACGTAATTCGCGAACTGTGATGATTTGTCCTGCACTTAATGTGTCAGAATCACCAGCATCTTCTACGACTTTCATTCCGAATAAACGATCGTTTTCTTGCATGAAATCATCTTTGTGCTCTAAACTATCTTCTAAGAATCTTGAATCTCCTGAATCTACAATACGAACTTTACGTAACATTTGACGTACGATAATTTCGAAGTGTTTGTCATCGATTTTTACCCCTTGTAAACGGTATACATCTTGAATCTCGTTTACTAAGTATTCTTGAACCGCTGTTGGTCCCAAGATTCTTAAAATATCTTCTGGTGTAATTGCTCCATCTGATAAAGGCTCACCTGCACGTACGAAGTCATTTTCTTGAACTAAGATTTGTGCTGATAATTTAACTAAGTAACGACGGATTTCACCATTTTTAGATTCAACGATGATTTCGCGGTTACCACGTTTTATTTTACCGAAAGATACAACTCCATCCATTTCACAAACAACTGATGGGTTAGATGGATTACGAGCCTCTAACAACTCTGTAATACGAGGTAAACCTCCTGTAATATCGCCAGATTTAGCTGACTTACGAGGAATCTTAACTAAGATTTTACCTGCATTAATTTTTTCTCCATCATTTACCATTAAGTGTGCACCTACTGGTAAGTTGTATGTTTTTTCTTCACCATCAATCGTGATAACTCTTAACGCTGGAACTAATTTTTTATTACGTGATTCAGAAATAACTTTTTCTTGGAATCCTGTTTGCTCATCGATTTCAATTTGGAAAGTTACCCCTTGCTCTAATTGTTCGTACTCGATTTTACCAGTAGATTCCGCGATGATAACCCCATTATAAGGGTCCCAACTTGCAATCTCTTGACCTTTTTGAACTTTAGCTCCGTTTTTAACAGATAAGATAGTACCGTAAGCGATGTTAGTTTGTTGACGAACGTTTCCTAAATCGTCAATTACTTTCATCTCTGTAGAACGAGAAACAACTGTATCTACTTTGTTACCTGCATCATCTGTCGATTCAACAGTACGTAAGTCGTCAAACTCAACTGTACCGTCAACTTTAGCATTAATTGTATTTTGCTCAGAAACGTTACCCGCAGTACCCCCAACGTGGAAAGTACGTAATGTTAACTGTGTACCAGGCTCACCAATAGATTGTGCAGCAACTACACCAACTGATTCACCTTTCTGAACACCTTTACCTGTAGCTAAGTTACGTCCGTAACATTTAGCACAAATTCCAGTTTTCGCTTCACAAGTTAATGGAGAATGAACTTCTACATTTTCGATACCAGCTGCTTCTAAAGCATCACCAACATCTTCTGTAATAATGTTACCAGCAGAAATGATTAATTCACCATTATCTGGGTTGTAAATATCATTTAATGAAGTACGACCTAATACACGAGAAGATAAACTTTCGATGATTTCTTCTTTTTTCTTAAGTGCAGTAACTTCTAAACCTCTTAATGTACCACAATCTTCGTGCATTACGATAACGTCTTGTGCAACGTCAACTAAACGACGAGTCAAGTATCCAGCATCGGCAGTTTTTAAGGCAGTATCGGCAAGACCTTTACGCGCACCGTGCGAAGAAATAAAGTACTCTAAGATAGACAGACCTTCACGGAAGTTAGAGATAATTGGGTTTTCGATGATATCCCCACCAGTAGAACCAGCTTTTTGAGGTTTAGCCATCAATCCACGCATACCTGATAACTGACGAATTTGCTCTTTAGATCCACGCGCTCCAGAATCAAGCATCATGAATACTGAGTTAAATCCTTGTTGATCTTCTGTCATACGTTTCATTACAATTTCTGTTAATGTTGCGTTTGTTGTTGTCCAAACATCAATAACTTGGTTGTAACGTTCGTTATTTGTAATAAGACCCATGTTATAGTTCATCTTAATGTTCTCAACTTGGTTGATCGCACCAGAGATAAGGTCTTTCTTTTGTTCTGGGATTAAGATATCTCCTAATGAGAATGATAAACCACCCTCGAAGGCATTACGGTATCCTAATTGTTTCATATCATCTAAGAAAGCAGCCGTTGTAGGGAAATCTGTAATCTTGATGATTTTATTAATAATTGTACGTAACGATTTTTTCGTTAATACTTCATTAATATAACCTACTTGTTTCGGAACAATTTGGTTGAATAACACACGTCCTACTGAAGTTTCGATTAATTGATTTTCTACTAACTCCTCTCCTACACGAATTGTTCCTTTTACACGAATTGGGGCGTTTAAGTCAACAGCTCCTTCGTTGTATGCAATTTGAACTTCTTCGTCTGAATAGAAAGTTAATCCTTCACCTTTTACTGTAAATTGGTGGTCAGTACGACGAATTTTCGTCATGTAGTAAAGACCTAAAACCATATCCTGAGAAGGTACAGTAATTGGAGAACCATTAGCAGGATTCAAAATATTTTGAGAAGCCAACATTAATAATTGTGCTTCTAAAACAGCTTCTGGTCCTAATGGTAAGTGAACGGCCATCTGGTCACCATCGAAATCGGCATTGAAGGCAGTACACACTAATGGGTGTAAACGAATTGCTTTACCTTCGATTAATTTCGGTTGGAATGCTTGGATACCTAAACGGTGTAACGTAGGGGCACGGTTTAATAAAACTGGGTGACCTTTGATTACATTTTCTAAAATATCCCAAACAACTGGCTCTTTTCTATCGATAATTTTCTTAGCCGATTTAACTGTTTTTACAATTCCACGCTCGATTAATTTACGAACTACGAATGGTTTGTATAATTCAGCTGCCATATCTTTTGGTAAACCACATTCGTGTAACTTAAGTGTTGGTCCAACAACAATTACAGAACGAGCAGAATAATCCACACGTTTACCTAATAAGTTTTGACGGAAACGACCTTGTTTACCTTTTAATGAATCAGATAATGATTTTAACGGACGGTTACCATCAGCTTTTACAGCAGATGCTTTACGTGTGTTATCGAATAATGAATCAACCGCTTCTTGTAACATACGTTTTTCATTACGTAAGATTACTTCTGGCGCTTTGATTTCCATTAATCGTTTCAAACGATTGTTACGGATAATTACACGACGATATAAATCATTTAAATCTGATGTTGCAAAACGACCACCATCTAATGGAACTAATGGACGTAATTCTGGTGGAATAACCGGAATAACGCGCATTACCATCCATTCTGGACGGTTTACGTGGTGCATATTTGACTCACGTAACGACTCAACAACTTGTAAACGTTTTAACGCTTCTGTACGACGTTGTTTAGAAGTTTCGTTATGTGCTTTGTGTCTTAATTCGTAAGATAACTCATCCAAATTGATACGAGATAATAGGTCTTCTAATGCTTCAGCACCCATTTTCGCAACGAATTTATTAGGATCTGTATCTTCTAGATATTGATTCTCGATTGGAAGAGTTTCTAAAATATCTAAATACTCTTCTTCTGATAAGAAATCTAATCTATTTAATTCTTCACCTTCTGGTCCTTTTGCGATACCTGCTTGAATCACTACATATCTTTCGTAGTAAATTACCATATCTAATTTCTTAGATGGTAATCCTAAGATGTAACCAATTTTGTTTGGTAATGAACGGAAATACCAAATATGTGCAATTGGCACAACAAGATTGATGTGTCCAATACGCTCACGACGAACTTTCTTTTCAGTAACTTCAACCCCACAACGGTCACAAACGATACCTTTATAACGGATTCTTTTATATTTTCCGCAGGCACATTCGTAATCTTTTACAGGTCCAAAGATACGCTCACAGAATAACCCGTCACGCTCTGGTTTGTGCGTTCTATAGTTAATCGTTTCAGGTTTTAAAACTTCACCTTTAGATTCTTGAAGAATCGATTCTGGAGAAGCTAACCCGATACGGATTTTTGAGAATTGACTTGTTTTATTTTTTGTTGACATATAGAAATGTATCTAACAATTATATTATTATAACGAAAAAGGTAGAATAATAGGTTGCCCTATTATTCTTCCAAGTTTATGTCTAATCCAAGACCTTGTAATTCATGTAACAATACGTTAAATGATTCTGGAATACCAGGTTCTGGCATTGGCTCTCCTTTTACGATTGCTTCGTAAGTTTTCGCACGTCCAATTACGTCATCCGACTTAACTGTTAAGATTTCGCGTAAGATATTAGATGCACCAAATGCTTCTAATGCCCAAACCTCCATCTCTCCGAAACGTTGTCCACCGAATTGTGCTTTACCTCCTAATGGTTGTTGAGTAATTAATGAGTATGGTCCGATAGAACGCGCGTGCATTTTATCATCAACCATGTGTCCTAATTTCAACATGTAAATCACACCTACAGTAGCTTTTTGATCAAAACGTTCTCCAGTGTTACCATCATATAAATATGTTGTACCGTGTTTTGGAATACCTGCTTCTTCTGTGATGCGATCGATATCAGCGATTTCAGCACCGTCGAAGATAGGTGTAGCAAATTTTTGACCCATTTTAAGTCCAGCCCATCCTAATACCGTTTCATAAATCTGACCGATATTCATACGAGATGGTACCCCAAGTGGGTTAAGCACGATATTTACTGGCGTTCCGTCTTCTAAGAAAGGCATATCTTCGTCGCGAACGATACGTGCAACAATACCTTTGTTACCGTGACGTCCTGCCATTTTATCCCCTACTCTTAGTTTACGTTTTTTCGCAATGTAGATTTTCGCTAATTTAACGATACCTGCAGGTAACTCGTCTCCAACAGAAATTGTAAATCTTTCGCGGTTAAGTGCTCCTTGTAAATCATTGTACTTAATTTTGTAATTATGTAACAATTCTTTTACTAATTCGTTCTTATCCTCGTCTGTTGTCCAAAGAGATTCTGCTCCAGTTAAGTTTAAGAAATCTTCAACATTAGATAAGATTTTTTGCGTGTATTTTACACCTTTCTTGATTACTTCTTCGTTCAAGTCGTTGTAAATACCTTGAGAAGTTTTTCCGTTTAATAAAACGTATAATTTCTCTAATAAAATCTCTCTTAATTCGTTGAATTTAACGTCGTACTCAGCTTCTACACTATCAATGATAGCTTTGTCTTGAGAACGTTTGCGTTTATCCTTAATACTACGTGAGAATAATTTTTTGTCGATAACAACACCACGTAATGATGGAGAAGCTTTAAGAGAAGCATCTTTTACATCACCTGCTTTGTCACCAAAAATCGCACGTAATAATTTTTCTTCTGGAGTTGGATCAGATTCTCCTTTTGGAGTAATCTTACCAATCAAGATATCACCAGGTTTTACTTCTGCTCCGATACGGATCATACCGTTTTCGTCTAAGTCTTTTGTAGCCTCTTCCGAAACGTTAGGAATGTCTGAAGTTAATTCTTCCATACCTAATTTTGTATCACGTACATCTAATGAATATTCATCGATGTGGATAGATGTAAACCAGTCTTCGCGAACAGCTTTCTCAGAGATTACAATGGCATCCTCGAAGTTGTACCCTTGCCAAGGCATGAAGGCAACAACCATGTTACGACCAATTGCTAATTCTCCTCCTTCTGTTGCATAACCTTCAGATAAAACTTGTCCTTTCTCTACACGATCACCAACTTTTACAATTGGTTTCAACGTAATTGTAGTTCCTTGATTCGTCTTTCTGAATTTTGTTAAATTATATGTTTTCTCAGCAGTATCGAAGCTTACTAATTCTTCGTCTTCTGAACGATCATATTTAATTGTTATAATGTCAGCATCAACATAAGTTACTGTACCTTCACGTTCTGCATTTACTAAGATTCTTGAATCTTTTGCAACTTGTTTTTCTAATCCAGTACCTACAATTGGTGCTTGAGGTTTTAATAATGGAACTGCCTGACGCATCATGTTCGATCCCATTAACGCACGGTTGGCGTCATCATGCTCCAAGAAAGGAATTAATGATGCTGAGATAGAAGCAATCTGGTTAGGTGCAACGTCAATTAAATCAACTTCTGCTGGCGTTACAACAGGGAAATCCCCATCTTCACGAGCAGTTACACGTTCAGTAGCAATAGTACCATCGTCTGTCATGTCGATATTGGCTTGAGCAATTACTTTTGATTCCTCCTCTTCCGCAGTTAAATAGATTGGTGCTGATTCGACGTCCACTTTTCCATCTTCTACTTTTCTGTACGGTGTTTCGATGAACCCTAAGTTATTAACTTTAGCGAATACACATAATGACGAAATCAAACCAATGTTTGGTCCCTCAGGAGTTTCAATTGGACATAAACGTCCGTAATGAGTGTGGTGTACGTCACGTACCTCGAATCCCGCTCTTTCTCTTGATAAACCTCCAGGTCCTAATGCTGATAAACGACGTTTGTTTGTAATCTCTGATAATGGATTTGTTTGGTCCATGAACTGAGATAACTGGTTCGTTCCGAAGAATGAGTTGATAACAGATGATAATGTTTTAGCATTAATCAAATCGATTGGTGTAAACACCTCGTTGTCACGAACATTCATTCTTTCGCGGATAGTTCTAGCCATACGAGCTAAACCTACTCCGAATTGGCTTGCCATTTGCTCACCTACCGTTCTTACACGACGGTTAGATAAGTGGTCGATATCATCCACCTCTGCTTTAGAGTTGATTAATTCGATTAAATATTTAATAATCGAAATGATATCTTCACGAGTCAATACTTGTACGTCCTCGCTAATGCTTAAGCCTAATTTTTTATTTAATCTGTAACGACCTACTTCACCTAATGAATAACGTTGATCAGAGAAGAATAATTTGTCAATAATTCCTCTTGCTGTTTCCTCATCTGGTGGCTCAGCGTTACGTAATTGTCTATAGATATACTCTACTGCCTCTTTTTCAGTATTAGTAGGGTCTTTTTGTAAAGTATTATGGATAATTCCATAATCAGCAGAATTGATGTCTTCTTTGTGTAATAAGATCGTCTTAACACCAGAATCTACGATTTGATCGATGTGATCTTTCTCTAAGATTGTTTCACGGTCTAAGATAATTTCATTACGCTCGATAGATACAACTTCTCCTGTATCTTCATCTACGAAATCCTCGTGCCATGTATTTAATACACGTGCAGCAAGTTTACGACCTACAACTTTCTTTAAATTAGCTTTATTAACTTTTACTTCTTCTGCTAAGTCGAAAATTTCTAAGATATCTTTATCTCTTTCGTATCCGATAGCACGTAATAAAGTAGTTAATGGTAACTTTTTCTTACGATCGATGTAAGCGTACATTACGCTGTTGATGTCTGTTGCGAACTCAATCCAAGATCCTTTGAAAGGAATGATACGAGATGAGTACAATTTTGTACCATTCGCGTGGAAAGATTGTCCGAAGAATACCCCAGGAGAACGGTGTAATTGAGATACAATAACACGCTCTGCACCATTAATAATGAATGATCCTGAAGGAGACATGTAAGGAATTGTTCCTAAGTATACGTCTTGCACTACAGTTTCGAAATCTTCGTGTTCTTCGTCCGTACAGTACAATTTAAGACGAGCTTTCAATGGTACGCTGTACGTTAATCCTCTTTCGATACACTCATCAATTGTGTAACGTGGTGGATCTACGAAATAATCTAAGAATTCTAAAACAAACTGATTGCGAGTATCCGTAATTGGAAAATTCTCAGCAAATGTTCGGTAAAGACCTTCATTTTTTCGTTGGTCAGGTCTTGTTTCCAACTGGAAAAAATCTTCAAACGATTTGATCTGAATGTCAAGGAAATCTGGGAACTGAGCGACTGCTTTTGCAGAAGAGAAGTTCAATCTTTCTTTTTTCTCAGTCGAGTTGCTTAATGTTGCTTTAGTGGCCAATTTCGAATGAATTTTGGTTTATATAATGACTTTATGCGTAAAAAGGTTTAGACCTAACACGTCCTGTGTTAGGTCCAAACCTATATTTTTGAGTAATAAAAATTACTTCAATTCTACTACTGCACCAGCTTCTTCTAGCTGTTTCTTTAAAGCTTCAGCTTCGTCTTTAGAAACTGCTTCTTTAACTGTTGCTGGAGTTGAATCTACTAAATCTTTAGCTTCTTTTAATCCTTTACCAGTTAATTCTTTAACTAATTTAACAACTGCTAATTTAGATGCACCTGCTTCTTTTAAGATTACGTCGAATTCTGATTGCTCTTCAGCAGCTTCACCTGCTCCACCTGCAGCAACAACTACAGCAGCAGCAGCTGGTTCGATTCCGTACTCATCTTTTAAGATTGTAGATAATTCATTAACTTCTAAAACTGTTAAGTTTACTAACTCTTCAGCTAATTTTTTTAAATCTGCCATTTTAATGCTTTTTGTTTTTTAAACTTTTATTTGATATGAGTGTGTCTTATTCTTCTGAAGCTCCTTCTTCTGCTTTTGCAGCGTCTTTGTTCTCTAATTGAGAAACAACAGTTTTGATTGGAGATTGAAGTAACATGATGATGTCTGCGATTAATTCTTCGCGAGATTTCAATGCTACTAATTGTGGTAATTTGTCATCACCTACGAATGTATTATCTTCAATCCAAGCTCCTTTTAAAATAGGTTTTTCAGATTTTTTTCTGAAAGTATCGATTACTTTAGCTGGTGCGTTACCAACTTCAGCAGTCATTAATGCTGTATTTCCTTTTAAAGATCCGTAAAGCTCTTCGAAGTTTTTGTCTTCGATTTGCTCCATAGCTTTCTTTAATAAAGTGTTTTTTACTACGCGTAAAGATACATTGCTTTTGTAGCAAGCTCTTCTTAATTCAGTAGTATTAACAGCGTTTAATCCGTCGATATCTGCTAAGTAGATGATTTTTGCTTCTGCTAATACAGCTTGCAATTCATCTATCATATTTGCTTTATCTTGTTTTGTCATTGCCATAATCTACTAATTTTAAGCGTTTACACTTTTTGGATCTACTGATACACCTACAGATTGAGTTGTAGAAAGCGTGATGCTTTTTACATATGTTCCTTTAGCAGCTGTTGGTTTTAATTTAATTAAAGTTTGAATTAATTCATTCGCATTTTCTTTAATTTTATCAGCATCGAAAGATACTTTACCAACTGCAGCGTGGATGATTCCGTAACGGTCTACTTTGAAGTCGATTTTACCTGCTTTTACTTCAGAAACGGCTTTACCAACTTCTAAAGTTACAGTACCTGATTTTGGGTTAGGCATTAATCCACGAGGTCCTAAAACACGTCCTAATGGTCCTAATTTACCCATAACTGCTGGCATAGTAACGATAACGTCAACATCTGTCCAACCTTCTTTAATTTTTTGTAAGTATTCGTCTAATCCTACATAGTCTGCACCTGCTGCTTTAGCTTCTGCTTCTTTGTCTGGAGTAACTAATGCTAATACTTTTACATCTTTACCTGTTCCGTGTGGTAATGAAACTACACCACGAACCATTTGGTTAGCTTTCTTAGGGTCTACACCTAAACGAACTGCTATATCTACAGAAGCATCAAACTTAGCGTAGTTAACTTCCTTTACCAATGATGATGCTTCATCAATAGAGTAAAGTTTGTTTTTTTCTACTTTAGCTAATACCTCTTTTTGTCTTTTTGTTAACTTTGCCATTTCCTAAAATGTTTTAATTATTCTGGAGCTTGCCCACCTTTTACAGTTATACCCATAGAACGTGCAGTTCCAGCAACCATTTTCATAGCAGATTCAACAGTAAAACAGTTCATGTCCGCTAATTTGTCTTCAGCAATAGCTCTAACTTGATCCCAAGTAACAGTACCAACTTTTTGACGGTTAGGTACTCCTGATGCTTTTTTCAATTTCGCAGCTTCCATTAACTGAATAGCAGCTGGTGGAGTTTTAATTACGAAATCGAATGATTTGTCTTGATACACAGTAATAACAACTGGTAACACTGCACCTTGTTTTTCTTGTGTACGTCCATTAAATTGTTTACAAAACTCCATGATGTTAACACCTGCAGCACCTAAAGCTGGCCCTACTGGTGGCGAAGGATTTGCTTGTCCTCCTTTAACTTGAAGTTTTACAACTTTTTCAATTTTTTTTGCCATTTTTTTAATTCTTAAAATTAAGCGTTATGTGGAAGCAGCCTAAATTTCTACTTTTAATTTGTTGATGGATTGATTATGCAATCTTTTCAACTTGGTTAAAACTTAACTCTAGTGGTGTTTTACGTCCGAAGATTAAAACCATCACTTCAAGTTTACGTTTGTCTTCAATGATTTTCTCAACTGTTCCGTTGAAGCCATTGAATGGTCCATCGATTACTTTTACAGTTTCTCCTACGATGTAAGATATTCCTAAATTTGTATCGATGTTTTCTGCTAATTCGTCAACTTTACCTAACATTCGGTTAACTTCCGATTGTCTCATTGGTACAGGATCACCTCCTTTCGTTGCACTCAAAAAGCTAATTACACCTGATGTATTCTTTACCATGTGAGGAATCTCCCCTACAAGTTCAGCTTCTATCATGATGTAACCAGGAAAGTGTACTTTTTCCTTTTGATATTTTTTACCGTTACGGATTTGAATCACTTTTTCCATAGGAACAACAATTTGTCCTACATAATCATTCAAATTTTGGTACTGAATTTCTCTTTCAATATAATCCTTAACTTTTAGCTCTTGTCCAGCTACAGTCTTGATTACATACCATTTCTTTTCACTCATGATTCTAATTACTAAACGGGATATTTTACAAACTAAAAAGCGCCGTAGATAAAGTTAAGCACTTGTGTGAATAATGTATCTACCGCATATAAAAATATAGCTAACAAAACTGTAGCTATTGCAACAATAATTGTGTCTCTTTGTAGATCTGAGAATGATGGCCATGTAACATGATCTTTAAATTCTACAAAGGAATCTTTAAAATATTGTACGACTTTCATATCGTTTTCATTTAGCACGGGCACAAGGATTCGAACCCTGATCAACGGTTTTGGAGACCGCTATTCTACCATTGAACTATGCCCGTAGATAAAAAGAGTGGTAATCATGGAAGATTACCACATCTTCTATATTATATTTTGACTAATTAGTCTAAAATTTCAGTTACCTGACCAGCACCAACTGTACGTCCACCTTCACGGATTGCGAAACGTAAACCTTCGTTTAATGCGATTGGTTGTAATAATTCAACTGTAATAGTTAAGTTATCTCCTGGTAAAACCATCTCAACTCCTTCTGGTAAGTTGATTTCCCCTGTTACGTCAGTTGTACGTACGTAGAACTGTGGACGGTAACGGTTGTGGAATGGAGTGTGACGACCACCTTCTTCTTTAGTTAAGATATAAACCTCAGCTTTGAATTTTTTGTGTGGTTTAACAGATCCTTGTTTCGCGATAACCATACCACGACGGATGTCAGTTTTATCAACACCACGTAATAATAAACCTACGTTATCACCAGCTTCCCCTCTATCTAAGATTTTACGGAACATTTCAACACCTGTTACAGTAGAAGTTAATTTTTCTTCTCCCATACCAACGATGTCAACTGGATCCCCAGAGTTGATTACACCAGCCTCGATACGTCCTGTAGCAACAGTACCACGACCTGTAATAGAGAATACATCCTCTACTGGCATTAAGAATGGTTTATCTTGATCACGAACTGGTTGCTCGATCCACTCATCAACATTGTTCATTAAGTTCAATACAGTTTCAACCCATTGAGGCTCACCGTTTAATGCACCTAAAGCAGATCCTTGGATAACTGGAGTGTTATCTCCGTCATATTCGTAAGAAGATAATAAATCTCTTACTTCCATTTCTACTAACTCTAATAACTCAGCATCGTCAACCATATCAACTTTGTTTAAGAAAACAACGATACGAGGAACGTTTACTTGGCGACATAATAAGATGTGCTCACGAGTTTGAGGCATTGGACCATCAGTAGCAGCTACTACTAAGATACCACCATCCATTTGAGCAGCTCCTGTAACCATGTTTTTTACGTAATCCGCGTGACCTGGACAGTCAACGTGTGCGTAGTGACGGTTAGCAGTTTCATACTCTACGTGAGATGTATTAATTGTAATACCACGCTCTTTTTCTTCTGGAGCATTATCGATTTGATCGAAAGCTTTTGCTTCTGAATAACCAGCATCAGCTAATACTTTAGTAATCGCTGCAGTCAAAGTTGTTTTACCGTGGTCAACGTGACCAATAGTACCAATATTTAAGTGCGGCTTATTACGGTTGAAAGTTTCCTTTGCCATTTTACTTTTTATTAATTTCTATTGTTATACTTAAATTAAAAAAATAACTTTAAATTATTTTCAAGTGTAAAAATACACTTTTTGATTTATATAAAGATATTAATTTTTGACTCGCGTTAACCTTGGTTTAAATGAGTTTCAACAACTACTTAAAAGATTAACTATACTGGACGAACCAGAATTTGAGCGGGAAACGGGACTCGAACCCGCAACATTCAGCTTGGAAGGCTGACGCTCTACCAATTGAGCTATTCCCGCATTCACTTCTAAAAAGCTTTGCAAATTTAAAGATTAAATCCTAAACCACAAAAAATTTTAAAAATTAAGTTTGTGGGGAGAGCAGGATTCGAACCTGCGAAGGTTACCCAACGGATTTACAGTCCGTCCTCGTTGGCCGCTTGAGTATCTCCCCGCCTTACTTTTTTTTTGTTCTTCTAAAAACTTTGAGCCGATAGAGGGACTCGAACCCACGACCTGCTGATTACAAATCAGCTGCTCTAGCCAGCTGAGCTACATCGGCATTTTTGTTTTTAAAATCGTTATTTAAAAGAACAGTCCGTTAAATATGTTTGTTTAACGGACTGCAAATTTACGTTGTTTTTTGAATTAACCAAATTTTTAGGTTCTTTTTTTAGTCAATTCGTTATTTTTTATCTTTCGCTAATTTTTTCTTTTTTTCTGATAATTAATTTTTTTAATGTATCTACCGCCAAATCAATACATTCCTCAAAAGACTGCCCTGTTTTACTCACAACAATGTCATCTCCTGGTACTTCTAACTTAATATCAACTGTCTTATTATTTTTTTCTGCAGTATTCTCTAACTTAAAAGAAACATTCGCTGCAATGATTTTGTCTGACAAAGTTTCTAATTTTTCTAATTTTTTCTCTAAATACTCCTCTAAACCTGGTTTAGTATTGAAGTTTACTGCTTGAAAGTTAATTGTCATAATTACTCATTTTTGTTCTCACGCGGGTGAGCTTTGTTAAACACTTTTTTTAAATTTTCTATACTCCCATGTGTATAAATTTGAGTCGATGACAAACTTGAATGCCCTAAGATATCTTTTACCGCATTCAGATCTGCTCCGGAATCTAACATATGGGTCGCGAATGAATGCCTCAACATATGAGGACTTTTTTTATGTTTTACACTTATAAGACTAAGATAGTATTTTACTTTCGAATAAACAAGATTATCGTACAAAGGTTTTCCTTTTTCTGTTACAAAAACATTTGTACATTGTAAGGTAATTTCGTTATGTTTTCTGGTATTATAATTCACCAAATCCTCTAACAGAAAGGTCGAAATAGGAATTATGCGTTCTTTATTTCTTTTTCCAAGAACTTTTATAGAAAGTGTATTCGGATCGATATCATTTTCTTTTAAACCAATTAATTCGGCACGTCGAATTCCTGTTTGGTACATTACATCAATCATTAATCGATCACGTAAACCTTCGAACGTGTCTGGGAAAAACTCATCATTATTCAACAAATCATTCAGTTCTGCTTCTGTAAATGGCACCAAAACTTGTTTATTTTGTTTCAGTGAATGAATTTGTTCGATTGGATTAATGGTAAGATGATTTTCTTTGATCAGATATTTATAAAACGTCCGTAAAGCGCTTAATTTGCGATTAACCGTTTTCTCAGACTTTTCTAATTCTGATAAATGCATCACAAATGCACGAATATGATTTTTTGTTGCAAGTTGTATTTCCGACGAATTTTCTTCTTGTTGATAGAACTCAACAAAATCGTCCAAATCTCTTTTGTAGCTTGTGATTGTTAGCGTAGAATAGTTTTTCTCGAGCGCTAAATAATCTAAGAATAGTTGAATAAATTCCATAAAAAAACCTATTCATCAAAGTTACAACTTTAATAAATAGGTCAACAGAAATTAATTTCTTTATATCGTTTAAAACGGCAATTTATGCTTCCTCCTTTTCGATTAAGGCTTGTTTGTAGATTGCTCTACTCATCTTAATTCTATTTGTAACAGAAGGTTTTGTAAATTGTTGACGTGCTCTTAACTGACGTACAACACCTGTTTTATCAAATTTTCTTTTGTATTTTTTTAGAGCTCTTTCGATTGACTCTCCGTCTTTTACTGGTATAATCAACATAATTTTATCTATTTCTTTTTGAGATGGCAAATATACAACTCTTTAGTAATTAAACAAATCGTTTTGTATTAATCTTTCAAAATATTTCTTCCAATCACTAATTTTTGGATCTCCGTTGTCCCTTCACCAATTGTACAAAGCTTAGAATCGCGGTAGAATTTCTCTACTGGAAAATCTTTTGTATATCCGTATCCACCAAATATTTGAACCGCTTCATTCGAGATTTTAACACACGCTTCCGATGCATAATATTTTGCCATTGCACCTTCTGTCGTCATTGGTTTTTTATGATTTTTTAAATAAGATGCTTTACGAATTAATAATTCTGAAGCTTCGATTTCTGTAATCATTTCAGCCAATTTGAAGTTAATTGCTTGGAAATTTGCAATTGCAGTTCCAAACTGATGACGTTCTTGCGCATATTTCAACGCTGCTTTGTACGCTCCTTTCGCGATTCCTAAAGATAAAGCTGCAATCGAAATACGACCACCATCTAAAATCTTAAGCGCTTGCTTGAAACCATCACCTACGTTCCCTAAACGATTTGCATCCGAAACACGTACATTATCGAAGATTAACTCTGCCGTTTCCGAAGCGCGCATTCCTAATTTATTTTCTTTTTTACCAGAAGTAAAACCTGGCGTTCCTTTCTCGATCACAAAAGCCGTCGCGTTATTTTTTGCTCCTTTCTCTCCTGTTCTTGTCATCACAACCGCAACATCACCAGAAATTGCATGCGTAATAAAGTTTTTCGCTCCATTAATTACCCATTCGTCACCATCTTTTACAGCTGTTGTAGACATTCCTCCTGCATCAGAACCTGTATTATGCTCTGTTAATCCCCAAGCACCAATCCATTCTGCTGTTGCTAATTTTGGTAACCAACGTTGTTTTTGTTCTTCGTTACCGAATTCTAAAATATGATTTGTACAAAGTGAATTATGTGCTGCTACAGATAAACCGATAGAAGGATCAACTTGCGAAATTTCATCTACAATTGATACATATTCGTCATAAGACAAACCACTTCCACCATATTCTTCTGGAACAACGATTCCCATGAATCCCATTTTTCCAAGTTCTTTGAAAACTTCAACTGGAAAAGTTTGAGCTTCATCCCACTCCATTATATTCGGTTGAATGTATTGTTTTGCGAAATCTCTTGCCGATTGCGCGATTAATGATAAATTTTCATTTTCTAAGAAATCCATTTTTTTGAGTTTTTTTGTTTTTTTATGACTTTCCTCCAAAAGTAATAAATTTCTATTAAGTGAAAAGTTTTTCTTTTACGATTATTTTTATTCATTAAAAATAATTGACTATCAGCGTGTTTAAGTTAATACTATCCTGAAAAATAACAAATGTTTAAAGTCATTTTCGGAAATGATATTTGACATTTTAATTCGGATAAATTAATCTGAGTTTTGTTCTTAGAAATAAAATAAAACATTATGAAAAAAGGACTATTAATAGTAGGAGCAATTTTGGCATCGATAAATTCATTTGGACAAGAAGCTGGTGAATTGCATATGCGTGTAAGAGCAACTGGTGTAGTTCCTATGGAAGATGCTAAAATAGAAGCAATAGGTGGAAATGTCGCAGTGACGAATAACCTTATTCCAGAAATCGACTTTACATATTATATTACAAAAAATATCGCAGCCGAATTAATTTTAGGAACATCTAAACACGAAGTTGTTGCGGTAAATACTGCATTAGGTAATTTAGATTTGGGACGAGTAATGTTGTTGCCTCCAACTCTTAATGTGCAATATCATTTATATCCAACCAAAAACCTAAAACCTTATGTTGGTGCAGGAATTAATTATACAATTTTCTACGATCAAGGGCAAGGAAAAGGGAGAAATGCAGCTGTAACAAGTGTAGATTACAAAAACAATGTAGGTTTCGGATTTCAATTCGGATTTGATTACAAAATCAATGATAAATTGTATTGGAACGTAGATGTCAAAAAATTATACTTGAATACAGATGTTACAGTTGGTGCAGCTTTGGATCAACAAGTTTATGTACCAGCAGATGTTGATCTTAATCCTTGGTTAATCAGTACAGGTATTGGTTTCAAACTATTCTAACTCGACCTTTTATTATATATTATGATTTTTAAACGAAGGGAAAAATCAAAAAGAGAAGCAATTGCTTCTCTTTTTTTATTTAAATTGATTTATATCAAAATATTGCTCATAAATAGGTTTCAATTCAGTCAAATTTGCACAAGGAGTTTGTTCTAGTTTTCGAATTTCAATTCCCTTTTTATAATCACTTAGAATTTCTTCATAACTTTTAATGTAACCATAAGCCCCAATTCCTATTTTCTTAAAATTTAAATTTTCTTGCTTTATTACAGAAACTTTTTTGTTTGCGAGATAATTTTCATTTACATATAAAATATCGATTAAATCAATGCAATTACCTTCAAAACCTTCTGGAATTCTTCTTCCAAAAATATTATCATTCATCATAAAAGATATTCCGTAGAAAATTATATTATCCTCTTTAAAAATATCAATCACAACCGCTTTAATATTAGTATCCTCAAACAAAATAATATCTCCAAATTTGAATTTTAAATCAGAATCATCAATCTTACCATAATTTGTTTCACTTAAAGCATTATTCTCTGAAACTGATGGATTACAACAGAAAAATGAAAACAAAACAATGCAAATTCCAAAATATTTCATAAGATAAAATTTTACTCTTCCACTCTTTTATCTTCGATGTGATTTGTTCGAAAATATTCTCGAACCGAAACAAAAGTAGGCTCTATATGCACTAATACATCTTTTACTTGTGGCATTTTAGCTTGTACAGCATCTTTCAGATCATGACTAATTTTATGTCCTTCCACTACCGAAATCGTTCCATCGACTATTGCATGTAAATCCACATAATAATTCATTCCATTTTTACGTACATTACACTTTTCAGTCGCCATAACACCCGGAACATGCGAAGCGATTTCTCTAATTTGTTCAATTTCATTTTCGTACAATTGCTCATCCATAATTTCTCCCAACGCAGGTCGAAGGATTTTGTACGCATTGTATAAAATAAAACTTGAAGCAAAAAGCGCCGCAACATCATCTGCTGCCTCCCAACCTGGTCCCATTACCAACGAAATCGAAATTCCGATAAACGCCATTAATGATGTAATTGCATCCGAACGATGATGCCAAGCATCTGCTTTTAGAGAAGAACTATTTGTTTCTACACTTTTTCGCATTACATACTGAAACGATAACTCTTTGAATAAAATAATTCCTCCAAGAACTAACAATGTAAATGGTTTGGGTTGATGATGCGGTGTAATAATATTGGTAATACTTTCTTTTGCAATGATAATCGCAGAAACAATAAGGAAAGTAACCACTAAAAATGTGATTAACGCTTCTGCTTTTCCGTGTCCGTAAGGATGATTTTCATCTGCAGGTTTTGCAGAATATTTTAGTCCAAAGAAAACAAATATAGAAGAAAAAACATCTGCCGAAGACTCGATAGCATCTGCAATAAGTGCGTAAGAATTCCCAAAATAACCAGCCAAAAACTTAATTCCAGCCAAAGAAGCGTTTCCTACTATACTAAAAATCGAAGCTTTGATTGCTTTTTCCGAATTATCATTCATACCAAAAAAATAAGCCCTACAAATGTAAGGCTTATTCTAATTTTATATCTCGAAAATATTATTTTTCTAAGAATGGGTATTTATAATCTTTTGCAGGAACAAATGTTTCTTTGATTGTTTGAACAGAAGTCCAACGTAACAAGTTCATTGCAGAACCTGCTTTATCATTTGTACCAGAAGCACGTGCCCCACCAAATGGTTGTTGTCCTACAACTGCACCTGTTGGTTTGTCGTTGATGTAGAAGTTTCCACAAGCATTTTTCAATGCTTTAGCAGCTAATTCTACAGCAGCACGATCTTTCGCGAAGATTGATCCTGTTAATGCGTAAGCAGAAGTTTCGTCAACTAATTTTAAAGTTGCTTCGAATTCATTTTCATCATAAACATAAACTGATAATACAGGTCCGAAGATTTCTTCTACCATTGATTCATATTTAGGATTCGTTGCTTTGATAACTGTTGGTTGAACAAAATATCCAACTGAATCATCATAAGTACCACCAATTACAACTTCAGCTTCTGAAGATGCTTGTGCACGATCAATATATGCTTTAGATTTTTCGAAAGAGTTTTTATCAATAACAGCTGTCATGAAATTAGAGAAATCCTCTGGAGATCCTAATGTAACAGTTGCTAACATTTCTTTCATTTGTTTCTCAACTTCGTTCCATAAGTTAGATGGAATGTAAGCACGAGAAGCAGCAGAACATTTTTGTCCTTGGTATTCGAATGCTCCACGAACTAATCCTACAGCAACTTCTGTTGGACAAG
Organism: Empedobacter sp. GD03797; assembly: GCF_029842105.1. NCBI lineage: Bacteria > Pseudomonadati > Bacteroidota > Flavobacteriia > Flavobacteriales > Weeksellaceae > Empedobacter > Empedobacter sp. GD03797. Next base: position 138,425 of record NZ_JAOCFS010000004.1, on the reverse strand, counting down.
CAGATTTATGAACCATTACGAAATCTTTTCCTCCTGTTTCTCCTACGATACGTGGATAAGTTCTGTAATTATTGATATTATCTCCAATTTGTTTCCATAAAGTATTGAAAACTTTTGTAGAACCTGTGAAGTGTAAACCTGCGAAATCTTTGTGTTCTAAAACTGTTTTTGCAGTTTCTGCTCCATCAGTTAAGATCATGTTGATTACACCATCTGGTAAACCAGCTTTTTTGAACACTTCCATTGTTACTTTAGCAGCTAAAGTTTGTTTATCAGAAGGTTTCCAAACAACAACATTCCCCATCAAAGCCATACAAGATGGTAAGTTACCAGCGATTGCAGTAAAATTGAATGGAGTAATTGCGAAAGTAAATCCTTCTAATGGACGATAATCTACACGATTCCAAATTCCTGGAGAAGAAATTGGTTGATCTGCATAAATTTCTGTCATGTATTGTACATTGAAACGTAAAAAGTCAATTAACTCACAAGCTGAATCAATTTCTGCTTGCATTGCATTTTTAGATTGACCAATCATTGTTGCAGCATTTATTTTTGCACGGTAAGGACCAGCAATCAAATCTGCAGCTTTCAAGAAAATTGCCGCTCTATCTTCCCAAGGCATTGCAACCCAAGCTTCTTTCGCTGCCAAAGCTGTATCAATAGCTTTTACAACATCTGCTTGCGTACCTTCGTGGAAATAACCAACAACTTTTTGGTGATCATGTGGAGGACGAATTTCTTTTTTATTTCCTGAAAAAATTTCTTCAGAACCGATGTATTGAGGAACTTCTGTTACCTCGTTAAACATTTTTTTGTATGCGTCTAATAATTGCGCACGCTCTGGCGTACCAGGAGCATATGATTTTACCTCTTCGTTAACAGCGTGAGGAATTTGAGCAAATGATTTTGACATTTTGATTATTTTGTTTGTTTATACTTTTCAAAGTTCAAATTTAAGAAAAATAAATGGAAATGTTTCAGTTCAGATAATTAAGTCTTTTATCACTTTAGACATAAAATTATCCATTATTCTTCCTTTTTATTTTCTTTTTTATCTTTTGTATGAAGAATTTGATTTTCGATATTTTCTAAATACTGAATCTGCATTTCCTGTATTTCTAATAATTTCTTATTCTGATGAACCAATAAATGATCTATTTTTTCACTTAATAATTTTATTTCCAATTCAGCTTTCAAGTTAATCTTATAATCATGTTCGGCTCTATCACGATCTTTATCTTCTTGACGATTTTGACTCATCATAATAATTGGTGCTTGTATTGCTGCTAAACAAGACAAAATCAAATTGAGTAAAATAAATGGATAGGGATCAAAACCTTTGTTGTGCAACATCCAAAAATTAAGAAACATCCAAGCCAATAAGAAAATAAAAAAAGAAATAATAAATGTCCAACTTCCACCAAAAGATGCTACTTTATCTGCGATTCTATCGCCTGTTGTCAATGGTTTTGTTGTATTTTCTTTTATATTTTCGGAAAGAATAGAATTATCACGAATCGCTTCCACTACATCTTGATCCAATTTTTCCATTTCACCTTTTTCTTGCGAAATCAAATTTGCAAAAAATTGACGACGATATTTGTTCAATACTTTTATAGAAACATAATCTTCTTCGGTAATTGCTGGATAATCTTGCTCAATCAATTTAAAAATCTCTTGCTGAATTTCTTTTCCTTTTACAGCTTCGTAGCGATTAATTGGTTTTTGAGTTACAAAACATTTCATAATAATCTATTTTAGTCAAAAATCAAATAACAAAAAACGCTCCTAAAATTAGAAGCGTTTTAATTATTAAAAGTTATTCGTGTAATAATCGAAATATTTACAATTTGATTTTATTTCTTGATAGGTTTTCGTGTCCGAATATTGTTTCAAATTTTTAAAATTAGAACGATAATTTGCCACTTTAAACGCTAAAATTTTATCTTCGTTATCATATTCATTTTCGTACAAACGTTTCAACACAGGATCTTTTGCATTATAAAATCTTCCTTGTTCATTTTTCGACAATGCAAACAAAATTTGCGCTTTCATTTCTTTGTCTTTTGTCGAATCAAATGCTTTTTTCAAATAATTTTCTGAAGGCGTAAAATTATCTACGTAATTTCCTCCCCAACCAAAACTTTTGTAAAAGAAGTTGCTTGTTGCTTCATATTGATCTCCATAATTATTAAATTTTGGTCCATTATCATTGTTTCGATCAAATGTCAACAAATAACGATAATAGCCCAAAGTCGTCGTATTATAAAAGAAATTTCCCAACAAATAATTTGCTTTCGCAGCTTCTTCGGTATTTTTCTTTGCTATTTTATTCAATTCAATCATCGCATTTGTCAATTCTAATTTTGACATTTTTGGTTTGATAAATTTGAATTCATTCAAATATGGTGTTGCGATCACTTGATTTTCGTCACAATTAAAACATTCAATCTTATTATAGCCAAAAATTTTATTCGGAATATTATGATAGCCATCAAACTGATTTTCTACCCAAGTTTTGCTTTCTTTTTCTGTTGTATAATCGTAATCATAAACAAAATAAGCACTTTCTGAGGTATGATATTTTTGATCTATTTTCTCAAATTCTTTCTTCGCCAAATCAAATTTCATTTCACCTAAATACAATGTTCCTTTGAAATCGGCTAAATAATCAGATAATTTGAATTGAATATTCGTCGATTTTTCTGTTCTCCAATCCCATGAACTCGATTTTACTTTTGCATTAATTAAATATTTCTCAAAAGCAGATTTATTCGATTTTTTATCCAATTTATCCAAATCATTGATAATTGCCCAATCTGGATTTGTACCTAATTGTGTAATTTCATTATGAATTAAAAATGCTTTTCCTTTGTCACCTTGCAGAAAATATCGATTTGCCAAAACATCTAAAATCACATTTTTCAAGTTCATTTTTTGATCATCTTCATCCGAATAATCATACACATCTTCTGGTAATTTTGGATATTCATAATTCAAAATCGACGCATATTTTTGCATCAATTGATTTTCAAAACTATCTGAAATTTTCTTTTGTTCGAAAATCTCTAATAAAATTTCAATCACTTTTTTCTGTTGTTGAAATTCTTTCGAAGTTGAATTTACTTTGGCTAAATACGTTTTTGTTTCTGCAAAATTTTTGTTCAATAAATTAAGATATGCCACCGATAAATTCCAATATTCTTTGTCATTAGCTTTTGTTGCTTGCGATTTTGCCAAAGAAATTAATTCATTAATCTGAATTTCATCTTTCGAATTTTCATCAGAACTTCCATAATAATCGTTATTCGCTTTTACAGGTAAATACAAATCCGTGTATTTTTTTCGCACTTGCGACGAATCCCAATAATAATCTTCAGGATTTTGTTGCAAATATTCGCGCTCAATTAAATTGATAGAACGTGCAAATAAAATTCTTGCTTGTGGCGCATTCACATCATTCGCAATAATTTTTTTCGCAGGCGCCAACGGATTCGAAAAATCATTGTAACCAATTAATAAATACAAATCATTTTTCTCTTGAATCGTTTTGGCATTGGCTAACATTTTCTCATAATTCAAATCTTCAGTCACGCGCATGGATTGATAAGCACTCATTTTTCGATCATTTGAATGAGAAAAAACTTCGAAAAAGTCATAATTCGCCTGAATATAGTTTCCAAGCGCACGCTCCGCTCCACCTTTTTGATCTAATGCATAATAGTACATCGAATTTTTGAGTCCTTGTGACGCCACATACATATTAAAATAATTGATGGCATCTTTATATTCGTGGAAATAATGCGCAAAACGCACCAATTGATAACCATAACGAATTTTTAATTCTTTGTCCGTTTCTGCATTCCAACTTTTCTTTAGAACCTCAAGAACTTTTTTATAATTTAGATTATTGACATTTTTTTCTGGACGATCGACATACGACCATTCACCATTATCGATGTAATAAAAAGCCATGTAAGGCTCTAAATACTTAGCATACGACAGATAAAGTAAACTTTGTTTATTCTTTTTTACCCAATCTGTTGTCGCAAAATTATAGTTCGAATTCGACGATTTTCCATTCTTCACCATCAAATCAATTTCTTGTTTCGATGCTTTAAAAACCAACTCAAATGCTTGCTGATAGCTAATTGCCAACGTTTTTTGCCAATCCAAAATATTTTCATTCTTTTGATTTACATCCATCGTATAATATGGATTATCCAACGTCATCAAAAATGGCTGATATTGAGGCGCTTCACTTAATGTTTGCGAAAAAAGATTGTAGTAATAATAATCTTCTCCACCTCCATCAGCACACGCAAATGCTTTGGTCAAACCAAAAGTTAAGCATAAAGTAAGTACTATTTTTTTCATAATTGTGTTGGTATTTTTTTCAAAAATTTTGAGTCTAAATGATAATAAATCAAGTGATAATTGTAAGATAATTTTGTATCGATAAATGACTTTGTTTCAACTAATAATTCGGGAAAAATCATTTCAACTTTTATTGTAAAACCTTTGCTCACATAAAAATTTCGAACAAAAAAATCATCTTCCACTTCATAAAAACCATTTCTAATTTTCTTTACAGGTTTTCCTATCAAATCTTGCTCCGAAAAGGAATTGATTAATTTTATTCTTCCTTGATGATTTGTCAAAATTGCCCACGAATAAATGGGCAAAGCAACATCTAATTTGATTGGATAATCGTTTAAATTCTTCAAGTAATCTTTCGCTATTTTCAAATCTAAAATCGAATTATTTTCAGATTGATCAGTTGGATTTTCGGTTGCATAACACATCAAAACCATTTTATCCAAAGGCGGAACACCTTCTTGTTCTTTAAATTTGACTTGATGCAAACGCAAAGTTGCCGAAAGTTTTTTGCCCGAAATATGTTTCAATTCTGACAAAAACATAAAATAATTTTCGCGTGTAGATTTTGTCCAATCACAATCTATCTGAATTTCATTGAAATTTTTCAGATTTCCTCTTTCAGCCGTTTCACTCAAAAAATTATAGACATCTTTTGCTAAAATTTTGACTTGATCTTTGGATGTATTCAGAAAAGTTTGATTGGTAATAAAAACCGTCGGAATATAATTGACATTGAGCTTTGTTGCATCAAAATTCTGAATAATTCCAACCGGAGAAATTTTATTCAACTTTTTATCCACATCAAAAAATCGAACGTAAACATTTTCCACTTTCAACGAATCAACCGCTTTTTTTTCTGTTTCGTTCACCGAATAATTACTTCGCCAATAATAAAAATCAATCGGCGATTTTTTGGTTTCGGAAGTACATCCAACCAAACTAATTATCGTAAATAGGATTAAAAATCTGAATAAAAATTTCATACTCAAATTTAACTCAAAATCTACAAAGCACAATCGATGAAAATAGTGAGATTTTATCAAATTAATTGTCGAAATTTATATTTCATAATATTCTTGAAAAATGAATGATAAAAATTTTCAGCGTGTAATTGAAATGTCTTTTGCGAGCGTTTATCCATATTATATCACGAAAGCAGAAAAGAAAAACCGAATAAAAAAGGAAGTTGACGAAATTATTTTTTGGTTGACGGGTTATACCGAAAAAGATTTGGAAGAAATTTTAACCAATAAAACCAACTTTCAAGATTTTTTTGAAAATGCGCCAAATTTTAATCCAAATGCGGCTAAAATAAAAGGTGTGATTTGTGGTTATCGTGTGGAAGAAATTGAAAATCCATTGATGCAAAAAATTCGATATTTAGATAAATTAATCGATGAATTAGCCAAAGGAAAAACGATGGAAAAGATTTTGAGAAGTTAGATTATTTCCACTTTTTGATATGCTCAATTGGTTGCTTTAACTGAAAACTTAACGATTTTATTTTTGCTTTGATCAACTTTTTTCGCCCATAATAACTTCTTGTATAATGCAATTCTGCATCGCCTACAAGTTGAAACCATTGTTGATGAAAATATTCAGCCTTTTTCTTGTGTTGACCAATAATTTCGGGAACCGAATGATAATCTCTTTGTTTGAAAAGCTTCATCAACACACTTTTTCGTTCGATAAAATAACGTGGATTATCAATTGGATTTAAAATATTTTCGAGCGAATCTAAAAAAATCGCCTTATCATAAGTTGTTGCCGACAATAAACTGCACGATATATTTCCAGATTTATCAACAGTTGTCAAAATATTTGATTCGCGCAATTCATCAGACAATAAATTAAAATGTTGCAAAGTATTGAATAACGCAACAGCTATTTTCTGAAAATCTTTGGTGATATCTCTATATTGAATATAAAGTTTGATGTTTTTGTAAAAATTAACTCCGAAATACACAATTCCGACCGTTGAGAGAAAAATTATGGTTGAAAGAAAACTTCTTTTCGACATCGAAAATAAAAGTGTTCGGATACTTTCTTCGAAAAAGAAAACGATAAAAGAGATGAATGAAAGAAGCAAACTTGTTGTTAAACTTTTTATCGACTTCGAATAATACAAATGTTTTGAGAAATCATATTCTTTTTCTCCGTCATAAAAATACTTTAATTCATTATCAATCTTTGTTCCTTCGGCAATAGAATTTGTCCAAGAATCTCTAATTTGAATATCATTTTTGCTCCATTCTATCGTCTGCTGATTGTAATTTTCAATTGATTCCACAGTGAATTGTTCAGGAAGATTTAGACGAGAAATACCATTCGAAATCGTGTTTTCCTTTTGCGAAATTCCAACAAAAGCTTCAAATCGTTGTTTCATTTTATCCAAATCTCCACCGCCATTTTGCGCAAACAAATCCAACGTAACCAAATGCCAAACGTTACTCACTTTATTTGGATCATCAGAATTTACACGGATTGCACGCCCACGCATCTGATTTGACGTTACAAAAGAACCTACATTACTCGCTAAAATCAAACTATTGATACTTGGTGCATCCCAACCTTCGCCCAAATAAGCGCGAGTTCCGACAATTATTTTGATAAAACCTTCATTGAATAATTTTGTTAAAACAGCCAACAAATTTCCTCTTGAATTATCTTCTGCAACAACTTCGAAAAAATTATCATCGAACATCACCGATTTGAACTGAATCGCTTCTGCTCTATCTTTGAACTGATAAATCATTTTTGGAAGAATGGTTTTCGAAACGATTACCATCGAACCTGTAATAATCGCAAGATGTGGAATTATTTCTGAATTTAGATTTCGAAGTTTTTCGAAAATTGGAAAAACGCCCAACTTTATTTTACTTGGTTCATTCTGTAAATTATCCGAATAAAATTCTTTTCGAATATAATCCGTCAAAATCACCATGTGCAAATTATCGCCCAAATGTTGATATTCTGAATTTACAATCTCAGCAATGCTATCAATCTTTTTTACACTATTTATAAGCGAATTTTTAACTTTTTGATTATAATGTAACGTAACCTTTTTCTGATCGATTGCTCCGATTCGTTTTAAATTCGTTAAAAATGGTTTCAAGAATTTCTCGTGTCTTAAATAAAATTCTTCATCTTTAAACAACAAATAATTGAACATACATTCTGCCCAATAATAATTGAAAGGCGGAAAATCGATCGTTTCATTTTCCAATAAATCCAAATGCTGAAAATCCAATGGCGTATCAAACGATTTCAGATAAATCACAAAAGACGCATACGCATCAAAATCTGCATAAATTTCGTCGAAACAACTTGCGGGCGTTTTGATAAAATCTAACGTCAAAACAAAATCATACAAAGCTGTATTTTCTTTGATTTCTTGGAAAAAAGATTCTACTTCTTCAAGGTTTTTAGAAATAATTTCACTCTCGAAATTTGTGGGAAATGAGCACAACAATAAATCTTGATGTGGACATAAATCTTTTTGTTTGACCAATTCTGGAACAGATATTTCGCAATCAATCGGACCACAAAAAGTAAGATAACGATTCCATTCTTCTTTGGCAACATCAAAAGGCGGAGTCGCAGTTAGCGCAACAACCTTTGGCGATAATTCATTTTTGATTTTATTGAGACTTTTCCACCATTCATTTTTTAGATGATGCGCTTCGTCTACAATCAAAGTTTTGACATTATTTTCTTTTAATAATTGAATCAAAGATTGTTCGTCTTTCATCATCGAAGCATGCAATCCCTGATAAGTAGAAATGGTAAGAAATTTTGGTTGATGAATATCCATCGAAATCCAATCAACTTCCTTATTATCAAGAAAAAGCTCAATAAATCGATCTTTCCATTGATTACGAATCGCTAAAGTTGGCGCTAAAATAAGCGTAGGCTCATTAATTCGAAGCATTACTTCCAATCCCAAAACCGTTTTTCCAGAGCCAGGAGGTGCTACAACATTAAGATGCGCATCTTCTAAATGAAATTCTAATTCATCTAAAACACGCTGTTGATAATCGCGCCAAGAATACTTAAATTTTATAGGTTGAGTGTTGAAAGTCATGATTGATAAAAAACTGAATTATTTATCTCCTCGAATTTCCAGTTCCATATCCCATCAATACATCGTATCGTTGTCCCCAAGGGCGATAGTAAAACAACGCTTGATATTGATTTTCAGTTTGCCAAAAACTTCCGCTCACATAACTTGGATCAATTTTTCCTGTTTTAGTATTTTTTACGACATATTGATAATTGTAATAACCTTGTTTCAAGAATAATTCGGTTACCCAAAATCCTGCATCGTCTTTTTCTAATTTTGAGTTTTCGTCAATTTCCCAATTATTAAAAGCTCCCACAACATACGGAACGTACAATCCATTTTGATCTTCGAAAGCGTCTAAGGCAAAATAAACCCACGAATAATCTGCTTCAGAATTTGCTGCATATTCGTTTCCATAACGATTATTTCGGATATAAAAATTTCCATTAATGTCTGGATAATCATCATAAGGTAAATTATATTTCGGAATATCTGCACGCAAAACAGTGTGGTAAACACTATCTTTTCTGAATGTTTTTTCTGTTGTTAAACTCGGAACTTCTAGATTTTTATTATCAAACCAATTATATTCTGCACCACCGTCAAACAAAATATTGGTATCATTATATGTTAATTGATTTGGACGAGAAAAAGATGGTCGATTAACAAAATAACCTTCATTCCAATTGTTATTTTTCATCAAAAATAATTTTGCTCCATCTGGAACTTCAGTCAAATTTTGTGTTCCGCTCGAAACTTGAACTTGTAAACGTTGATTTAACTCTTTTACCGTTGGATTATTGTAACGAGAAACCATCACACCAACATCTGCAATTGGCTGATAAACTGCAAAACGTTTCGTGAAAATTGGATTCGAATCATTTTCTAAATACACTTTCAACACATAATTTCCAGGCAATTTTACATTCATTTGCTCATTCGGAAATTGAATTTGATAATTGGTATATTTTTGATACGTATTGAATGAATTCTTATACGTGCGCGCATAATCAGCATTAACACCATTTAGAAATTCGGTCTGAAAAATATTCGATTCAGACCAATCTGCATTTCTATGTTCAATAGAATATTGATAACGCTTGTAACCTGCACTGATATCATCAAAAAGAAAAATCAATCTTTCGCTAGAACCTAACTTAATAATAGGCGTATTATCGTTTGTTTGTGGATTAAAAACTTGAACCGTCTTAATATTTTTTGGAGGAATTATATCCTGAAATTGTCCAAAAAGAACAGAAGTTAACAGACAAAGTATGATTGAATAAAATTTCATTTACATTATAATTTTGATTGTTAAAAATACAAAAAAAGCGCATGCCTTTTTTGAAAAAGACATACGCTTATATAACTCTAAAATTTATTTTTTAGTACAAAGCAGGAAACTCATTTGGTTTTGCTTCGCGCATCAATTCATAAACTTGTTCTGTAATATCATCAACAGAAGGTTTTGAGAAATAATCTCCATCAGTTGCATACGCAGGACGGTGAGCTTTCGCTGTAATCGTTAATGGTGCGCTATCTAATGTAAAATATCCACCTTGTTTCTCGATAATTTCTTGTAATAAGAATGCACTTGCTCCGCCCGGAACATCTTCGTCAACAATCACTAAACGATTCGTTTTGTTCAAACTTTTCGCTACATCAGCATTAATATCGAAAGGCAATAAAGATTGTGCATCAATTACTTCAACAGAAATACCTAATTGCTCCAATTCTTTCGCTGCATCCATCACAATTCTCCAAGTAGAACCATATGTTAACAACGTTACATCTTTTCCTTCTTTTGTAATTTCTACTTCACCAATTGGCGTTGTAAATTCACCGATATTAGTTGGTGCAGGCTCTTTTAGACGATAACCGTTCAAACTTTCTACTACAATTGCAGGTTCATCTGCTTGCATCAATGTATTGTAAAAACCTGCGGCTTTTGTTAAATCACGCGGAACCAAAACATTCACGCCACGAACCAAATTCAAAATTCCTCCCATTGGCGAACCTGAATGCCAAACACCTTCTAAACGGTGACCGCGCGTTCTGATAATCACAGGCGCTTTCTGACCTCCATTCGAACGATAAAGTACAGTTGCCAAATCATCAGAAATTCCTTGTAAACAATAAAGGATATAATCTAAATATTGAATCTCTGCAATTGGACGTAAACCACGCATCGCCAAACCAATTCCTTGACCAAGAATTGTTGCTTCGCGAATACCTGTATCCGAAATACGATCGATTCCATATTTTGCTTGAAGACCTTCTAAACCTTGGTTTACATCACCAATATTTCCCGCATCTTCACCAAAAACTAATGCCTTTGGATATTTTTCGAAAATTTTATCAAAGTTATCACGAACAATTACACGACCATCTTCTAGCGCTGGATTTTCTCCAAACTCAGGTTTTACTTGTGGAACTTGCGTTGCAGTACCAGAAACTAATTTAGTCGAATAAATTTCTTCTTCGCGTTTCATTTTAACATCTAACCAAGAAATTAATTCAGTTTTTGAAGTTAAATTTTCTGAACGAGTTAAACGAATAACTTTACGAACAGCTCCATAAACATCACGTTTGAAAGGGCTTTTCTTTGATTTTAGATTACTAATTTCAATATTGATAAAAGCTCCGTTTGCACTTTCTGAAGCAACTTTCGTTAATAATTCTAAAGCTTCATTTTTCAAATCTAAAATAGGATTCAAATAATCGTCCCAACATTGTTTTTGAGAAGCTTTTACTTCAGCTTTAACATCAGCTTCTAACTGATCCAACTCTTCCGCAGAAATAATTGCTTCCGAATGATCTGCAAATGCTAAAATATATTCACGGAATTTTGTGATTCCATCAAATTCTTTTTCCCACGTCAAACGCTCCTCTGATTTATAACGTTCGTGCGAACCAGAAGTCGAGTGTCCTTGCGGCTGCGTACATTCTTGCACGTGTACAATACACGGAATATGATGCTCGCGCGCAAATCTTTCTGCACGTGTATACGCTTCGATCAAAGCAGGATAATCCCACGCTTTTACAGTAATAATTTCGTAACCTCTTTCTTCTTCCGTTCTTCCGAAACCTGATAATAATTCAGAAAGATTCGATTTTGTACGTTGAAATTTAGCTGGTACAGAAATTCCGTAACCATCGTCCCAAATAGAAACAACCATTGGCACTTGCAAAACTCCACCAGCATTTATCGTTTCCCAAAAATGTCCTTCAGAAGTACTTGCATCTCCAATTGTTCCGAAAGCAATTTCATTTCCGTTTACAGAAAATTGTTGATCTTCGTCTGATTGAGGAACATTTCTAAAATATTTTGAAGCTTGTGCTAAACCTAACAAACGTGGCATTTGACCAGCTGTTGGCGAAATATCAGCACTCGAATTTTTTTGTTCTGTTAATTTTTTCCAAGAACCGTCTTCATTTAAAGAACGTGTTCCGAAGTGAGATGTCATTTGACGACCTCCAGATGAAGGTTCTTTCTCTAAATCTGTTAAAGCATATAATTGTGCAAAAAATTGTTCAACTGTTAATTGACCAATTGCGAACATAAATGTTTGATCGCGGTAGTATCCGGAACGAAAATCTCCATTTTTGAATACTTTTGCCATTGCAATTTGTGGTAATTCTTTTCCATCACCAAAAATTCCAAATTTTGCTTTCCCAGTAAGTACTTCTCTTCTCCCTAAAAGACTTACTTCGCGAGACATAAAAGCCGTCTTGTAATCATTAATGATTTGACTTTTAAACTCTTCGAAAGTAATTTTATTTACCTCTTTTGTTTCCATTTCTTTTGTTTGTTGCATCACAAATTTAACAAAAGATTTGTAACTTACACCATACAATTTGCGTCTAACGAATAGATTATAGAATTGTATCATCCAATTAATAACTATAAAAATAAATACATGAAAAAAACTTTACTGAGTATATGTCTGGTTTTTGCCTTTGCAAATTCGCCTTACTTAATGGCTCAAACTAAATCTGGAAGCGCAACTTTTGTGACGCAAGTAGAAGGAATTAAGGAGTACAAACTACCAAATGGATTACAAGTTTTATTGGTTCCTGATCAATCGCAAAGTAATGTTGTCGTAAATATTGTTTACAATGTTGGTTCTAAACACGAAGGTTATGGCGAAAAAGGAATGGCACATTTGTTAGAACATATGTTGTTTAAATCAACTAAGAATTTAGGTGATATCAAGAAAATGTTATCTGACAAAGGTGGACGCGCAAATGGAACGACATATTATGATCGTACAAATTATTACGAAGTTTTCCCTTCAAGCGACGAAAATTTACGTTGGAGTTTGGAAATGGAAGCTGATCGAATGATTAACGCAACCATTAAACAAGAAGATTTGGACAAAGAATTTTCGGTTGTGCGTAATGAATTTGAAATTGGTGAAAATGATCCGTCAGGTGTTTTAATGGAACGCGTTATTTCGGCTGGATATTTATGGCACAATTACGGAAAATCTACCATTGGATCTAAAGAAGATATTGAGCGTGTAAAATCTCCTCAATTACGCAAATTCTACGAAAAATATTATCAACCAGATAATGCAACTTTAATTATTGCTGGAAAATTTGACGAGAAAAAAACGATGGAATATGTGAATCAATATTTTGCTTCAATTTCAAAACCAACGCGTGTTTTAGACGAAATTTTAACAGTTGAACCAGCGCAAGATGGTGAAAAATTTGTTGAAGTAAAACGTGCAGGAGATTCGCAATCGGTTGGTGTAATGTATCACGTTGCAGCATATAGCGATAAAGATTATGCGGCAATTGATGTTTTAAATAATATTTTAACTTCAGATCCTTCTGGATATTTGTACAAATCTTTGGTTGATACACACAAAATTGCATCAATTTGGGCGTATAGTCCAGAAGTTCGTGATGCTAGTTTCTTCTATATTGGAACTGAAATTCCAAAAGAGAAAAATATCGAGCAAACGAAAAATGATATTCGTGCTGAATTAGACAAAGTTGCTACAATTAATTATACTGATCAAGATGTGCAACGTGCGAAAGCAAGTATTGTGAAAAACATCGAAAATCAAAAAAATAATACGATTAATTATGCCATTGGTTTAACAGAAATTGTTGGTGCTGGTGATTATCGTTTAGGTTTCTTGTACCGCGATAATATCGAGAAAGTAACCAAAGAAGATGTAAAACGTGTTGCTGAAAAATATTTTAGAGCGAATAATAGAACAGTTGGAACTTTTATTCCTACGAAAGATGAAATTCGTGTAAAACCGACTGAATTAACGAATAAACAAATCTCAGAATTAGTTTCGAATTACAAAGGTCGCGCAGTTGAGAAAGAAGCAAAACCATTTGAAGCTTCGATCAAAAATTTGAAAGCTCATTATGCAGAAGGAAAATTGAACAATGGTCTGAAATACGGAATCATCGATAAAGAAATTAAAGGTGAAAAAGTAATTCTTTCATTTAATTTACCTGTTTCAAATGAAAAAGATTTGGCAAATAAAGGAATGATAGGTCAATTAACGGCTGAATTGTTAATGTCTGGAACGAAGAATCTAACAAAAGAACAAATCAAAGATCAATTAGATGCTTTAAAATCTTCAGTTGGATTTAGATTTGGAGGACAAAATTTATCTGTTACAATCAACACGTACAAAAATTCATTAGACAAAACTATGGATATTGTGCGTCAAATCATTACAGAACCTACTTTCCCAGATGCTGAATTAGCGAAATCTGTGAACGAATATGTAACATATTTAGATGCAAATACAAACGATCCACAAGCATTAGCCTTCAACGAAATTAGTCGTTTAACATCTAATTATCCTAAATCTTCTATTTTCTACACAGCTTCTTTTGCTGAAACGAAAGATGATTTGAAGAAAATCAAACAAGCTGATTTAGTTGATTTTTATAAAAATATTTTAGGTGCGCAAAATGGCGTTGTTTCTATTGTTGGAACAAATGACAAAGCTAAAGTTGAAAAATTATTGAATGATACTTTTGGTAAATGGAACAGCAAATCGAAGTACGAAAAAGCGTATCCGACTTTTACAGCAACGAAAAAAGAGGATAAACTTTACAACATTCCAGACAAAGAAAATGCTGCTGCAGTTGGATCAATTAACTTCAAAATGAATCGTGAAAGTGCTGATTATGCTGCAATGATAATGGCAAATGAAATGATTGGAAGTGGAGGATTTTTATCTGCTCGTATCCCTATGCGATTAAGAGAAAAAGAAGGAATCAGCTACGGTGCAGGTTCATTTGTTTCGATTCCAAGCGATCCTAAAAACGATGTTTCTTCTTGGGGATATTATGCATTCTTGAATCCTACAAAACGTGAAGCGGTAGAAAAAGCATTGAAAGAAGAAGTTGCAAAAGCATTGAAAGATGGTTTCACAGCGGACGAATTGAAAACAAATATTGTAAGTTGGAAAAACGGTCGTACGACTTCTTTGGGAACTGACGGAACTTTATTAGGTTTATCGAATGGTTATTTATTGAATGGAATTACGTTTGATGAATTTGATAATTTAGAGAAAAAAGTAGATGCATTGAATGTAAACCAAGTGAACGAAGTGTTCAAAAAGTACATTTCTTTAGATAAATTGACTTCTGTTTACACAGGAACTTTTGATAAAAAGTAAATACAATTCATCAAAATAGAAAGAAAGCTTCAGATTATTCTGGAGCTTTTTTTATGATTTATTTAGAATAAAATTCTGCATAATTATTCATTTTCGGTCTAAAATGTGAAAAAATTTGTTAAAAAAACCTTGTTTTAACATCATCCTAAGTTTTTGGCATCATAATTTCTTAACACTAAAAACAATAAAAAAACAATTAACCTTAAATAATAATTCATATGCAAGGATTAGAAGAAAACAATCAACCAACAAACAAAGGAAAAAATGGCTTAGTAGTTCCTTTGGCACTTGTCGGAATCTTATTAGCCGGAAGTGTGGGATATAATATTTATCAAGCAAATCAAATCGGGAATCTTGAAAAAAATGAATCTTTAAATTCTCAAATCCTTAAAAACGAAACGGGTCAAAAAGATCAAATTCGTAAACAATATGATTCGATTTTAAACGACTATACACAATATAAAGCTCGCATCGAAGATCGTAACAATTTATTGGGTGATAAAGAAAATATGATTCAGTTAAAGAATCAAGATATTCAAGAAATTCTAGATAAAGACAATCCAACTGCAGAAGAAATGAATCGTGCTCGTAAAATGATCAACGATTTAGAAGGAAGTGTAAAAAATTACAAATCTGAAGTTGCGCGTTTACAAAAAGAAAATGCAATTCTTGTACGTAGTGTTGACGAATTAAATAATAAAAATTCTGCTTTAACAACAGACAACAATAATTTAAGAGAAAACAATAAAGAGTTAACATATAACTACGAAACAGAAAAAAGTGTTCGTCAAAAAGACAATGCAATTTCGAAAGGAAAGATTAATGAATTAAGTTCAACTTTATCTGTTTCGAATCAACAAATCAAAGGAATTCGTGTAAGAAATAGCGGAAAAGAAGTTGAAAAAACACGTGCAAAACGTATAGATAAAATTCGTGTTTCTTTTGATGTAGATCGTAATTCGAGAACAGAATCTGGAGAGAAAAAATTATATGTTGCTATCTATAATCCTGATGGAACTTTAGGAAGATATGGAAATGCACAAGGTGGACAAATTGAATTGAGATCTGGAGATACAGTAAATTTCTCTGATGCAATCAACTTTAATTACACAAACGGACAAACAAAAAATATTACGTTTGATTGGGAAAACGAGGAATTCCAAAAAGGAGTTTACACGTTCAATGTTTACGAAAATGGATTTAAGATTAGTCAAGCAAAAATAACCCTAAACTAATTATTGATACAAGACTAACCAAGAAAGCTCAGCAATTGCTGAGCTTTTTTTTGATTTAATATATTTTTTAAATATTATCGTTTCAAAAGATTAATACTAACAGTTGCCAATTCGTTGTTTGGATATTTTTTGAACAATGTTTTATCTGGAACCAAACCAGTTTCTTGACAAATACGATGAAAAACATCTACTTCCACAATATATTGATCCGAGAATCCATGCGTCGCATCATACGCTGTTGCAGGCGTATTTCCTAAATTCTTCGCCGTTAAATCTGGAGAAATCGTATGTAATTCGATCAACAACAATCCAAATTTATCTACATAAGGCGCCCATTTTTTAAGATGATTCAATAAGTTTTGTTCCACATCATTGTTTGATAATCGTTTTCCTCTAAACGCAAAAGCTCCTGTAGAAGCACTAATTCGATTTGTTTTGACATCTTCTACATCTTCCCAAATTCGATTATGATCTAAAAATGTTCGGATATTTAATAAATCACTCAACTCTATTGAATAATCATTTTTCAAATCTGTTGCTAAACGATCTGGATCGCCAATATCGCCCCAAATCACTTTTGCCCAAATATCATTTTTAATTAAATTGGCACGCGTCACTTTCAATGCTGCTTGATTATAATCTGCACCAACCAAGAAAAGTGGGTATTCGTCTAGATGTTTTCCGCGTAAGGTTTGACGTTCTATCACATCATACAAATGTTGCAAAAGCGCTCCATTTCCACATCCCATATCCAAAATCCCTTTCGGTTGCTCTTCTATCGGACGATTGAAAATATCAACAATAAACTCATCTATCACTTTGAAATAAGTGGAATGAGCTCCTCCACTACCCCAAACATTCATTTCGCGATTCACATGTTGCTCATCTTCACCATCGGTAATTTCACGCAATTTTGTTGGCGAACCGAAAAGTAAATCATTCAACTTTGCAAACATTGGTAAATAAGAAACTGTAACACCATACGATGTTGCACGACGCGCAAAAAACAATCCTATTTCGGTGAATTTATAGTTTTTTTCGTGTTTAGTAAACCAACCTAATTCGGTTAATCTTTCCAATATTTTTTCGAAAGTTTGTGGATTTTTGTGAAATTCATCTGGATTGAAAGAGGCTTCCATAAAGTATTTATGAAACAAACCGCTCATTCCCATTCGCACAATAATTGGTCCAACTAAAACGCCTTCGATATGTTTGGTAATTTGATAATGCAAAGGTTTTTCAAGAAACTCTTCGTCATCAGCAGTCATCAAATAAGTTTTATATTTATCAAATAATTTGATCCATTTTTTACAAAACTCATCCGAAAAATCATGTTGATTGATTACCTCATTTTCTGCCAAAAAAACAGCTAAATCATGGTAAATATCAATATTAGTAAATGCGCGATCCGAATATTTATTGGTTTGAATTTCGACATTATCTTTCGCATTGTCCACCGAATATTCTAACATATTCTGCGAAGCCAATACACGCAAAGCAACATTTAGATAACCTTCGTTTGCCTGAAATTCTTTTGTCAATTCTTCTAACTGTATAGTTTTGTGCTCGACAATGTAATGCAAAGCTCCTTTTTTAGCCAAAGCGCTTAATACCGGAGCCGTTACCAAACCATCGAGATGTCTAAAAATTAGCGATCTCAAATATTTTTTATCCATTTTGGTTGATTTTTTCTACTATAAATATATTGAAAATTGCGAAAAGTTGATGTGAAGGTTATTGTAAAATTTTAAAAATCAGAAATAAAAAAAACCTCATCTATTGATAAGGTTTTTGATGTATGTGATTAATCAATTTTGATAAAATTACCATTCAGATCAAATTTCAAATCGACATTATTTTGTAACAATTCTACTTTTATTTCTTTATCTTTTGTATCCATTTCAATTGATTTCGCATCAATTTTAGGATATTTAGTTTGAAGATATTTTTGAATATTATCTGGGAAAAATTTAATCGGAATCGCTTTTCCTAGACCATTTTTCACTTCCTTCCAATCACCATTATCTGTAAATTCTATTTTTGTTCCGTCTTTCAACTGAATATTATATGTTGTGATATTGCGTTCAACTTCTTTTATCGCATTCACGAACTCCATATTACCAAAGTTTTTCGAAACAAAATTTTGTGCATTAACAGGCAAATTATTTGCTGAAATAACGGTTTCATTCGGGTCAATATTTACCGTTTTTTGTTGACCATTATCTTGCAAAACCACATAGGTATTTGACGAAGTCGATGACTCTGGATTATTTGCAATATCACTCTCCGAAACAATTGGCTGTTCTGCAACTTCAGATTTATTTGTTACAACTTCTGTGTTTTCTGTTTTCTTCGATTCGCACGAAGATAAAACTAAACTTAAAATGGCGGCTGTTGATAAAATTATTTTTCTCATGATTTGGATTTTAAACGTTTATCAACAAGCATTATACCATAAAAAAAGCTGGTTAAAAATTTAACCAGCTTTTAAGAATTTATTTTTTCTTCTGAACTAAAATCAGGTATTCCCAAGGTTTTAATTTCAGTTTTGTTGTTGCATCAAATGTAACATCTTCGTTGTTCATAAAGTTTTTGTACACCCCATTGATTGGAACTGTAATTTCTTTATTTGTTTTCGTAAAATTCGCTATAAAATAAGCATCTGTCGTATTTTTTTGACGTTTGAATGCTAAGATAGATTTATCATCAGATGTTTTCAAACGTTCGTAAGAAGCTGCTTTTTTCGCTCCATTAAACGCTTCATTTGTGATTTTAAGTTCTCCTAACTTTTCATAAACGCCACGCATTTTTGAAGTTGGATTACGATCAATAGAATCTTTGACAAAGAATTTTAAACGACGATTAAAATCTTCTTCTTGTCCATTATAAATCAACGGAATTCCTGGTAAAGTATATGTTAATGCAGCAAATGTTTCCACTGCATCACCCATTCTTTCATATTCAGTTCCAGCCCAAGAATTTTCGTCATGATTTGATGTGAACAATAATTTATAATCATCGGCTTGCCATTTTTTCGGAATCGAATCCATGTACGCATCAATCGCAGAAACGTTTTTCTTACCTTTTGCAATATCATTCATGATATGATGAATTTCCCATCCGTAAGCGGCGTCAAATGCATCATTTGCTAATAATTCTGGTTTCTCCGTTTCAGCTAACATAAAAATTTCGCGACCATTTGCCAATTGTGGTTTTGCTTCGTTCCAAAAATCTGTCGGAACTTCATGCGCCATATCACAACGGAAACCATCAATTTTGAAATCATCTAACCAATATTTCATATCGGCAATCATCTGTTTGCGCATTTCTTTGTTATCGAAATTTAGCGCCACAACATCCGACCAATCGTAAGGAGAATGCATTTTTCCATTCTTATCTTGTTCGTACCAATCAGGATGTTGTTTTACCCAAGGATGATCCCAAGCCGTGTGATTCGCAACCCAATCCAAAATCACATAGATTCCGTTTTTGTGCGCCTCATCAACTAATTTCTTGAAATCTTCGGCATTTCCAAATTCTGGATTGATTCCTCTATAATCTTTGATCGAATAATACGAACCTAAACCTTCTTTTCGGTTTTCTTCTCCAATTGGATAAATAGGCATAATCCAAAGGATTTTAACCCCTAATTTCTTGATATTCGAAATCTCTTTTGTTACCGCAGCAAAAGTTCCTTCTGGTGAAAATTGACGAACATTCACTTCATAAATCACAGAAGTTTCTGCCATATCAGCCGTAAAAGGCAAAATACTTTGTTCTTTCCTTTCTTTTTTAACGTCTTCTGACTTTGTTTCCTTTTTGCTTTCACAACTTGTTAAAAACAAAGTTGTCATCAAGGTTAAACCAACTATTTTTTTTATCATTTTTCTTCTATTACTTCTCAAAAAACTAATTCACTTTTTCCAATAATACAATATCAGAAGTTGTATTCAATTCTAAATTTCCGTTCACAACTTTTCCAGAAAAACCTGAATAAGCATCGCGAACTTTCGTACCATCTTTCCAAACAAAACTTACATTAATTGTCTTTTTACCAATTGGCATTTCCAAACCAATCACCACTTCGTCTGTCTTATATTTTCTTGTAAAAATATACGGAGAATTTTGCAAATCTGTTTGATTTCCTGCTCCAACTGCTGGATGATTTCGTCTAAATTGTCCTAATTTTTGGTAATGATTCAATAATGATTCCGTTTCTGAATTTGGTTTGATATCTTCCCAATTCATATTCGAACGAAGATTTGCATCTCCATCAACACCTTCAACCTCTAACGGACGAGCCGTTTCGTCTCCATAATAAATTTGCGAAATCCCTGGCGCCAACAACAATCGAGTTCCTGCGTCCCAAGGATTTTGACGATCTTTATCAAAAGGCGAACCATCATCGTGCGATGTAATGTAGCTCATTACAGACTTTCCTTTCATCTTGTTTTGAAGAATATCATTGTATCGATCAAAAACAGTTTGATTAGATTCTTTTTGAGTTGAACGTAAATCAAAATTGATTAATGCATCAAATCCATTCTCGAAATAATTAACCGTTTTATCAGGGAAATTATATTGTTGACCATCATTAATCGAATATCCATAAACTTCTCCTAACAAGAAAAACTTATTATGATCCAATATTTTTGTAGGATTATTCGCTTTATATTCAGCAAACGCATCTTGACAAATTTCTTCGAATTTCTTCCAAACATTTTCTTCTGTATGTTTCACCGTATCGACACGATAACCATCAATTCCGTACTTACGAATATAATCTGAAAGCCATTTCATAATGTAATATTTCGGTGCTTTTGGAAGATTATATTTCGCGAAAAAAGCATTCAATTCAGCAACTTCTTTGTCCAAACGACCTTCTTGCGACCATTTTGCTAACAATTGCGGTGGCAACATCACATCATTTTCTGATTCTGTTAAAATGTCTGGAAGATTTTTCACCAACGTACATTCTATCGTCGTTTTGTAAGATTCATAGGTACATTGTGGCGAAACACGAACCCAATCAGCAGGAAAAACGCCGTCCGAATTTGTGACTGGACCTGTGTGATTAATCACCGCATCCAACATAATACGAATGCCTTTCGCATGGGCTTTGTCTACCAATTCTTGCAACTCTTTTTCAGTTCCCCAGTTTTTATCAATCGACGTCCAATCTTTTGTCCAATAACCGTGAAATCCATATGTTTTTCCTTGTCCTTCGTCTACAAAACCGTGAATTTGCTCCACAATCGGTGTCATCCAAATCGCATTAACTCCTAAATCTGAAAAATAATTATCTTCTATTTTATTGATTACTCCACGAAAATCTCCACCTTCAAAACCTCTTAATTTAGAAGTTTCAGCAGTTCTCCCATAGTTGACATCATTCTTTTTATCTCCATTCGCGAAACGATCGGTCAACAAAAAATAAATATTTGCACCATTCCAAACAAATGGTTGTTTTTCTGAATGATTTGTTTGCGTAGCTTGTGTTGTTGTTTTTGAACAAGAGCTTAAAAACAATGACGCTATTCCTAATGTGAAAAGTATTTTTTTCATAATACGTTGTATGTTTTAAGTTCTACGTTTTAAGTGAAATATTTCTCAACTTATAACGTAGAACTTGTAACTTAAGACTTATTTAATCTCTTTAATGCTAATTGCAAAACCTCCACCAGCTTGAGATGTTAAATCTAAAACAGATTTTGAATCAACCTTTTTTGTTTCGATTTTATAGGCTTGAGGATTTGTTTTATAATGCGCATCTTTTGCATCAGCATAGATTTTCGCTTCGTATTTTTTTCCTTTATCTAAGAAATCTAATTTGATTTTCGTTGAACGTGGCGTTTCACCATTTACATTTCCAACAAACCAATTATTTGAGTTTTTGTCTTTACGTGCAATTGTTAAATATCTTCCTGGTTCAGCTTCTAAATAGTTAGAATCTTGCCAATCTACAGGTACATCTTTGATGAATTGAAATGCATCAGAAAATTGTTTGTAATGCTCAATAATATCAGCAGCCATTTGCAAAGGCGAATACATTGTCACGTATAAAGCCAACTGATTTGCAATCGTAGAATTGACGTGAGAATAGTTGTTTGGATTTAATTTTTTCACATCCATTTCGAAAATACCAGGCGTGTAATCCATTGGCCCACCTAAAAGACGCGTGAAAGGTAAAACCGTTACGTGATTTGGTTTAGAACCACCGAAAGCTTGGTATTCTGTTCCACGAGCAGATTCGTTTCCGATTAAATTTGGCCATGTACGCGCAACTCCTGTAGGACGAACCGCTTCGTGAGCATTAACCATAATTTTATATTCAGCCGCTTTTTCGATTGCATATTGATAATGATTAATCGTATTTTGGCTGTAATGATAATCTCCACGAGGAACGATATCACCTACATATCCACTTTTTACAGATGTATAACCGTTATCGTTCATGAATTTATAGGCTTTTTCCAAATGTCTTTCATAATTACGAATAGAACCCGAAGTTTCGTGGTGCATCATAATTTTTACACCTTTAGATTTTGCATAAGCATTTAACATTTTCACATCAAAATCTGGATAAGGTGTTACAAAATCGAACACATAGTCTTTGTGATTACCGAACCAATCTTCCCAACCTTCGTTCCAACCTTCAACTAAAACAGCATCAAATCCGTTTTCTGCAGCAAAATCGATGTATTCTTTTACATGTTCGTTATTTGCTCCATGTTTTCCGTTTGGCTTCGCATTTTTATAATCGGTTACACCTAATTGTACTGTCGGAAAATCATCTGTATATGCCCAAGAGCTTTTTCCTGTAATCATTTCCCACCAAACACCAACGTATTTTACAGGTTTGATCCAAGAAGTATCTTTAATTTTTGAAGGTTCATTCAAATTATAAACCAATTGCGGACCTTTGAAAGCAACTTCTCGTGCATCATCACTCGCAATAATAGTACGCCAAGGCGTATTGAAAGGCGCTTGTAAATAACCTTTATCACCCAAAGCATCAGGAGTCAACCAAGATTCAAACGTTAATGTTTTATCATCTAAATTCAAACTCATTGCAGGATAATTAATCAACGCTGCTTCGTGTAAATTGATGTAAAGTCCATTTGTTGCTTTCATCATCAAAGATGTTTGTACTCCTGTTTTTGAGAAAGCTTGTTGAGATGCATTTCCAATATAAGCTTTATCAAATAATCCTCTAATTTCTGATAATTTAGATTCTGTGTAATCGTATTCTTGCGTATCGTAATCACCAGGAATCCAAAAAGCAGTATGATCTCCTGCCATTGCGAATTGTGAATGCTCTTCTTTGATCACAAAATATTTCAAATTCTTTTGTTCTGGGAATTCGTAACGGAAACCTAATCCTTCATTAAACAAACGAAAACGAATAATCATTTGTCTATCTGTATTTGGTTGAGAAACCGTCACCGCTAATTCGTTGAAATTATTTCTGATTTTGTCTACTTCTCCCCAAACCGGTTTCCAAGTTTCATCAAAAGTTGATGTTTTAGTATCAATAATTTTGAAACCTGATAAGAAGTTTGCAATGTCTTTTGCACGCTCATCTTCTACTCGATCTTGCACTGCAAAATCCATTTCTTTATGCTTCGTTTTAAACTCAAATCCTAAATGACTTGGTTTAACCACATCTTTTCCTTTGTATTTTAACTGATAAGTAGGTTTTCCATCTTTAGACAACGAAAAATCCATTACAAAATTTCCGTTTGGAGATTTCAATTCTTGTCCATAAACCATATTCATCATCGCGATTCCTAACCCCAGTATAAACTTAAAGTTTTTCATATTTCTTGTTTTTGTTTTATTGTCTGTTTTATGCTTTACGCCTAATGCGTAAAGCAATAAATTTCTTGTCAAGCTGAACTTGTTTCAGCTTCTCATTCTCTACTTTATGTGATCCTGAAATGAATTCAGGATGACTTTTATATTTCATTCATTTTTATTCATGACTATTTTAAATTCTTTTATATGAATTCATATGCCCTTCGGGGAAGTCTTGACACAAAAACGAATCAAAAAAGTCAAGGCGGTAAATCTATTTGACTAAAAATTTAAACCGTTTCGAGAATGATTTAAAAATTCGCTATCGCTCATTAAATCATTTTTACTCTTCACTTTTTAAATTTTATTTACGTCATATATTTAATGCCATTTTTTATAATACGTTTTCAGAATAAACGTGAAACCTACTACTTTCCAAGTTCAATAATCATCGAAGATTTACCATCAATTGTGATTTCTCCGTTTGTATTGATTGGTAAAACTTTGTCCGAAATAATATCTTTTCCAGAAGTAAATCCGTTTAATGATTCTGCAAAACGATCTAATTTGAACGTTTGTTTTTCTGGATTTGCATTCAAAATAACCATTACAGATTCGTTCTCATTGTATCTAAAATAGACGTAAACATTACTTTGTGGCATATAATGCTTCGTTTTTCCTGAATGAATAACTTCTTTATTTTTTCGCCAATTGAAAAGTTTTGCTGTAAAATCGTGAAACGTTTTTTGCTCCGTAGTTCTTCCTTCATTTGTAAAAGCCGATTGTTTATCTGATTTCCAACCACCAGGAAAATCTTGTCGAATTGCTGCATCACCTTTACTTTTATCTCCTCTCATTCCGATTTCAGAACCGTAATAAACTTGAGGAATTCCGCGGACAGTCGAGATTAATGACAAACCAAGTTTATAATCATTCACATCTCCATTCATAATTTCGTTCCAACGCTCTGTATCATGATTTTCCATAAACACAAACATATTGTTGACATTTGGATACAAGAAATCATTTGTAAATGAATTGTACAATTTAATCATTCCTTTGTCCCACGATTCCTCTTCCTTGATTGCTTTTGGCAATTCTGAGAATAATGGAAAATCCATTACAGAAGGTAAATACGAATTATAATTATCGATTTCAGCAATTTTAGAATCTTTTTGCCAATACGAAATATGCGCAGGCGAATACATCCAAGCTTCTCCAACTACATTGAAATTTGGATATTCTGTCGTAATTGCTTTTACCCATTTTGCCATTCCTTCTTTGTCATTGTACGGATATGTATCAACACGCATTCCTCCTAATTCTGCATATTCTATCCACCAAATTGCATTTTGCGTCAGATAATTTAGCACCAAAGGATTTGATTGATTCATATCTGGCATTGTATAATCAAACCAACCATTCAACGCTTCTTTTTTGTCTACTTCTGCAGCGTTTTTATCAAATTGGGTTGTTGTACGATAATTGGAACGACGGAAGCCATCTTTTCCTCCAGGAAATTTGTGAATCCAATCTTGCGAAGGCAAATCCTGAATCATCCAATGCGAAATTCCCCAATGATTTGTCACATAATCTTGAATCAACATCATTCCTCGTTGATTTAATTTTTGTGATAATTCGCGATAATCTTCATTGCTTCCGTAACGTCCATCAATCTTATACAAATCAGTTTGTGCATAGCCATGATAGGAATGTTGTTTCTCGTTATCTTCATTAACAGGCGTTAACCAAACCGCTGTTGCACCAAGATTTTGTAA
The DNA here is from genome assembly GCF_029842105.1 of Empedobacter sp. GD03797. Taxonomy (NCBI): domain Bacteria; kingdom Pseudomonadati; phylum Bacteroidota; class Flavobacteriia; order Flavobacteriales; family Weeksellaceae; genus Empedobacter; species Empedobacter sp. GD03797. The sequence goes on along the minus strand of NZ_JAOCFS010000004.1, from coordinate 112,507 downwards.
ATAATCTAAATTGTTGATAATTCCTCGCAAATCCCCACCATGACGACCATCTGGAATAGAACGATTGGCTTTATCTGTTAATTCTTTCTTCGAATCGTTGCTTTCATCACCATTTGCGAAACGATCTGGCATAATCAAATACACCATATCTTTTGATGTAAAAGATGTTCGATTTGCAGAATTTGGTTGACGATCTTTTAACTCGTATGTATACGAATCAACAATTTTATTTTTGTTTTTGATGTTAATTTTGAACGATGATTTGTTTACTTCATTCGTATTAATCGTTACAAAAACATAATTTGGATTTTCAGTTTTCTGTAAATTTTGAATTTTTACATTATCCGATAATTCAATATTGTATTTACTAATATCTTTCCCATAAACCAAAATTTGAACTTCTGGATTTTTCATTCCTTTCCACCAAAACATTGGCTCAACTTTTTGGATTTGAGCAAACGCAAATGTTGATAGGAAAGATGATAATAATAGTATTTTTTTCATGTGTTTTGTTTTTTTTTAGATACCTCGACAAGCTCGGTACGACATTTACTTTATTGTCTTTAATGAAATTGTCATTCTAAGTTTATCGAAGAATCTTTTTAATTCTCTGCCGAGCTGAATTTGTTTCAGCTTCTCATTCTCTACTTCATCCGATTCTGAAATGAATTCAGGATGACTTTTTTTAGATACCTCGACAAGCTCGGTATGACATTTACTTTATTATCGTTAATGAAATTGTCATTCTGAGTTTATCGAAGAATCTTTTAAAATTCTCTGTCAAGCTGAACTTGTTTCAGCTTCTCATTCTCTGCTTTATGTGATCCTGAAATGAATTCAGGATGACTTTTTTTAAATACGTTTTCAGAATAAACTTAGAACGTAGAACTTAAAACCTATTACTTTAAATAAAAATACCCTGAAAACCGAAGCCTTCAAGGTATTAGATTCCCTTTATTAAATCGAAGGCTGAACAACTACTTTCTGGTCAAAAACATAAACCTCTAACGGTTCTGTTCCTTCCAATTCAAAAGTTGTTTCTCCTTTATTTACGATAACTTTTAGGATTTGATGACGGAAATTCACTTTGAATGTAAATCCTTCCCATTGTTCTGGTAAACGTGGCTCAAAATACAATTGATCGTTTTTCACACGCATTCCTCCAAATCCTTCTACAATCGACATCCAAGTTCCTGCCATAGATGTGATGTGTAATCCTTCGTGAACTTCTTTGTTATAATCGTCTAAATCTAAACGAGAAGTTCTCAAATAAAATGTATATGCTTGTTCCATTCTTCCTAACGTTGCCGCTTGGATAGAGTGAACACAAGGCGATAAAGATGATTCGTGAACCGTTAATGGTTCGTAAAAATCAAAATGTTTTTCTAATTGATCTTTCGAAAATTGATCTTCGAAATAATAGAACGATTGTAAAACGTCTGCTTGTTTGATATAAGCTGAACGTAAAATTCTATCCCAAGACCATTTTTGATTAATCGGACGTTCTTCTTTTGGTAATTCAGAAACAGGTGTTAAATCTTTATCCAAGAAACCATCTTGCTGTAAATAAATTCCTAATTCTTCACTGAATGGAAAATAAATATTCTCTGCAACTTCTTTCATTTCTGCTAATTCAGCATCAGTAATACTTCTCTTTGCAGCGATTCGAGCGAAATCCTCTGGATAATTAGTTTTGACGTTTTCAACTTGTTCCAACAAATAATTCATACACCATTGCGCACAATAATTTGAATGGAAATTGTTGTTAACGTTATTTTCGTATTCGTTAGGACCTGTAACTCCTAACATTACATATTGTTTTTTGTCGTTTGACCAATTTACACGCTGTTTCCAAAAACGCGCAATTCCTAATAAAACCTCTAAACCAGCTTCTGGAATATACGTTTGATCTCCCGTAAAACGAACGTAATTGTAAATCGCAAATGCAATCGCTCCATTTCGGTGAATTTCCTCGAATGTAATTTCCCATTCATTGTGGCATTCTTCACCATTCATCGTAACCATCGGATACAAAGCTGCACCTTTGTTGAAACCTAATTTCTCACCATTTTCAATTGCTTTATCCAATTGATTAAAACGGTACATTAATAAGTTTCGCGCAACTTCTTGATTTTTTGTCACCATATAAAATGGCAAACAATATGCTTCTGTATCCCAATATGTAGAACCTCCGTATTTCTCTCCTGTAAAGCCTTTTGGACCGATATTTAAACGTGCATCTTTTCCAGAATACGTTTGATTTAATTGAAAAATATTAAAACGAATACCTTGTTGCGCTTTCGTATCACCTTCTATCGTGATATCAGCCATTTCCCAAATCTTTGCCCAAGCTTCTTTTTGGTTTATTAACAATTGTTCATAACCTTGTTCATTTGCTTGAGATAATACATTTTCGGCAGCGTTAATTAATTCATTTTTAGGATGATTTGTCGAAACTACATAACCTCCAAATTTCTCAATTGTCGCTGTATCATTTGCTTTTACCTCAACTTCGTATGTGAATTCTACTTTTGTTTCAGTTTTAACAGCATTTGTTGGTGTATTTTGTTGATAACTTCCATTTACTAAGATTTTATTCTGCATAAATGTTACCACTTCAAAATGAGTTTTGAACGTACGCGCTTGAACGAAACCTTGTTCACCTTTAATTTCAGAAGAAATTGGTTCCCAAAAAATCTCTTCCCAGTTCGCATCTTCGTTCTTTACAGCTGCATCAACATAAGGTTTGAAGACAATTTTTGCATCACCATTGATTGGTTTAATATCATATTTAATTGCTCCTAATTCATCTAAATCAGCAGAAAGAAAACGTCGAACAAAAACCTCAACCTCTAATCCAGAAGGTAAAATCGCAATAAAAGAACGATCCAACAAACCTTCTTTCATGTTCAATTCGCGACGGAAATTTTTAACTTCTTTACAAGTGTTCAAATCAAATTTTTCACTGTTAATTTCGATGTCAATTCCAATCCAAACTGGCGCATTTAATACTTTTGCAAAATATTCTGGATAACCGTTTTTCCACCATCCCACTTTTGTTTTGTCAGGATAATAAACGCCGGCAATATAGCTTCCTTGAAATGTATCGCCCGAATAAAATTCTTCGAAATTGGCACGTTGTCCCATTGCTCCATTTCCGATAGAAAATAAACTTTCAGACGATTTTACACGATCTTTTTCAAACCCTTCTTCGATAATTGACCACGCATTCGGGATGATATAATCTTGATTCATTTTGTTTGTTGTATGTAGTTTGTATAATTATTGATTGATTAATTCTAACAAGAAATCCTCTGAGATTTCTGTGAAATTATTAAAGTTGTATTTTGCTTCATTCAAAACCGAAGATTCTCCAATTCCGATGCTTGTCATTCCTGCAACATTTGCTGCTTCAATTCCAGCAACAGAATCTTCAAATACAATTGAATTTTCATTCGTTTGATTTGCTTTTTTCGCTCCAACGATAAAAACTTCTGGATCTGGTTTCGCGTTAGAAACATCGTTTCCATCCACGATATCATCGAAATAATTTAGAATATTAACTTTCTCCAAAATTGGACGCGCATTTTTAGAAGCTGATCCCAAAATAATTGGTTGATTGTTTTCTTTTAGAAAGTTTAAAACCTTCATTACACCTGGTAAAATTTCAGAATCGTCCATCTTATCGATGTATTCTAAATATTCTTTGTTCTTCTGAACTAACCATTCGTTTTTCTGTTCATCAGAAGCTTCAACATTTCCCAATCCAAGAATAATTTCTAATGATCGTACACGAGAAACACCTTTCAATAATTCGTTGTGTTCGTGCGTAAAATCGATGTTTAGATTATTCGCTAATTTTTTCCATGCCAAATAATGGTACTTTGCAGTGTCAACGATGACACCATCTAAATCAAAAATAAATACTTTAGTTTTCAAAATGATTATGCTTTGATTGGTTCATCCACATCTTTTACGCGCGTTACAAAAAGTGCTGCAATAATTAGCGCAACACCGCTGGTAACAATGGCGTAGATTGGATTATCGTGATATAAATATTTTACAATTGGACCGCCCAAAAGAGCGTTAATGATTTGAGGCATACAAATGAAGAAATTAAAAATCCCCATGTAAACACCCATTTTTTTCGCTGGAATTGCTCCTGCTAAAATTGCATAAGGCATCGATAAGATACTTGCCCAAGCAATTCCTACTCCGATCATGGAAAGGATTAATAATTTTGGATCGTGAATAAAATAGATTGAAATTAATCCTAATCCTCCACAAATTAATGAAATAGCGTGTGTTGTTTTTCGACCAAATTTTAAGGCGATTGCAGGTAAAAAGAAGGCGAAAATTGCAGAAATTCCGTTGTAAACACCGAAGATAATTCCAACCCAATCTCCTGCTTTTTGATATGTTTCTGAATGTGTATCACTCAAAGACAAACCGTACACATGATGAGCGATTGCTGGTGTAGCGAATACCCACATTCCGAATAATGCAAACCACGTAAAAAATTGCACCAAGCCTAATTGTTTCATCGTTTTTGGCATATTTCCAAAATCGGTAAAAATCTGTGTTAAGCTTGCTTTTTCTTCAACAATTGGTTCTCTACCTTCTGCTTTTTCGAAAGCGTCTAATTCTTCTGGCGAATATTCTTTTGTTGTAAAAATGGTGATTAAAACGGTTACAATAATTGCGATTGCTCCAATAATGAATGATAAAATTAAGTGAAACGGAACTTCTCCTTCCGCTGCAACACTTGAAACACCAAACCAGTTGCTCAAAATATAAGGTAACCACGAACCTACAACAGCCCCTAAACCAATAATTACAGTTTGAATTGAATATCCTAATGTACGTTGATCCGAAGGCAACATATCAGCTACAAATGCGCGCATCGGTTCCATGGCGATATTGAATGAAGCATCCATTATCATCAAGAATCCAGCGCCCATCCATAATGCAGGCATCAATGCCGTAAATGCACCTGCTTGTGGCATTAAGATTAATCCGAAAGAAGCCAATAAAGCTCCTACTAAAAAGTATGGTTTTCTTCGTCCAAATTTGGACCAAGTATTATCTGAATAATGACCAATAATAGGCTGAACAATCAATCCCATTAACGGTGCAACAATCCAAAACCAAGACAATTCGTGCACATCAGCACCAAATGAACTTAGAATACGGCTCGCATTTGCGTTTTGCAAGGCGAAACCCATTTGAACTCCTAAATATCCGAAACTTAAATTCCAGATTTCAAGAAATCCTAATCTACGCTTTCCCATTATCGTAATTTTTTTATGTATTTTACGATAAGCGTTTTATGCTTATCAAAACTATATTTTTGTAATTTGAGAAGTAAAAATATGTTTTGATTTGTTTACAATGTTAAAACTTTTTTTTGGGATTATTGCAACTGTAACAATTATTTAACCAAAAAAAACTTACTAAATCGTTGTAGTTTCTCGGTGTAATAATTCAGTTCCGACAACTTCGGTAATGTAATGTTCGTGCTCGTTTTCTGACTCTAATTTTTGAATCAATAAACGCGCAGCAATCTCACCCATTTTGAATGCATTTTGTTTGACTGTAGAAATGCTTGGAATTGAGTTCTTGGAAATTACACCATCTGTAAAAGCAATTAAATGTAACTCTTCTGGCACTTTGATTCCTTTTTTCAATGCAGCTCTCAAAACTTTTACGGCATATAATTCATTTACTGCCATTACTGCGTCAAATTTATTTTTTTCGAAAAATTCATCAATCATAGTGTCCAACTGACTCTCGTCTTCTACACGCAAAATCAAGTTTTCGTCAATTTCAATTCCATTCGCTTCCAACGTTCTTTTATATCCTTCGGTTCTTAAGCGTCCGACACTTATATAATCTGGCGTCGTAATAAAGCCGATTTTCTTGCGTCCTTTACTTATAAAATATTGAATTGCTTCTTGTGTCGCAAGTACATCATCAATAATCACTTTATCGGTATAAACCTCACGTGTTACACGATCGAACATCACAACTGGCATTCCTTGGTTGATGATTTCTTTGATATGATGATAATCTTTTTTGGCTTGAGTTTCTTTTGAAAGAGAAATTACAAATCCATCTATACTACCCGCCGCAAGCATCTCCATATTAATAACTTCGCGTTCGTACGATTCATTTGACAAACAAATTAATACATTATAACCATATTGATTTGCTAAATTTTCGATCCCACTAATTACCATCGCGAAAAAATCGTGAACGATTTCGGGAATAATCACAGCAATTGTTTTCGTTTTTCGATTCTTTAGACTTAATGCAATATTATTCGGTTTGTAGTTGTATAATTTTGCAAATGCTTGAATCTTTTGTTTCGTTGCAGCACTAATCTCTTCGCTATTTTTCAACGCTTTAGAAACCGTTGATATCGAAACATCTAACTCTTTTGCAATCTGTTTTAATGTCAAATTCTTTTTCATAATCTTCTTTCTACCTTAACCATCAATCTTATTCTACTAATTTCCGTCTTTTTTATTAAAAATTAACAAGCGCTAACAATTAATTTAATTATTTATTAACACGAAAACGTTTTCGTTTAGTTAGTCGGTGTATTACATACACAATCAATCAATTAAACGACTTACATTTGGTAATGAGAAGTAAAAATATAAATTAATAATTAACGAAACAAAACGAAAAATATATGAGGATTTTAAAACAATCTCTTCTAGCATTAGTTTTATCAAGCCCTGCTATTTTATCTGCACAAACTGCGATAAAAGGAACAGTACAAGATAGCGCTAATAACACGGTTTTAGCTGGTGCAGATGTTTCGAACATTACAACAGGAGAATCGACAGTTTCTGATGAAAAAGGAAATTTTACATTAGAAGCGAACGATGGTGATATAATTGTTATCAGTTTTTTTGGTTATGACGATCAAGAAATAACTTTTGCGGGACAAACACAATTACAACTTCGTATGTCTAAAACGACAGAAAACTTGAAAGAAGTTGTTGTAATTGGATATGGTACAGCAAAAAAAGAAGATGTTACAGGTTCTGTAAATCAATTAAATTCAGAAGATTTCAATAAAGGATCAATCACTTCTGCACAAGAATTAGTGACTGGAAAAATCGCTGGTGTTGTGGTAACATCTGCTGGTGGAGCTCCTGGTGATGGACAAAACATTATCATTCGTGGTAATAGTTCGTTATCATTAAACTCTCAACCATTATATGTGGTAGATGGCGTTCCTTTATCTGAAGTAAATATTGGAGGTTCTCGAAATCCTTTGGATTTCTTAAATCCTAACGACATCGAAACGATGACTATTCTGAAAGATGCTTCGGCAACTGCTATTTATGGTTCTCGTGCTGCGAATGGTGTTGTAATGGTTACAACTAAAAAAGGTAAAGGGAAAAAATTCCGTTTTAACTATAATTCAGTTACATCAATTTATCAACCAGAAGGTTATATTGACGTAATGAATGCAGATCAATTCCGTGAATTGGTAAAATCTGTAGGAACAGCTGACGAAATTGCTCGTTTAGGTAATGCAAATACAGATTGGCAAAAAGAAATTTATAAAACTGCTGTAGGTTTTGATCACAATTTTAGTGCAACAGGAAATATTGGAGGTAAAATGCCTTCTCGTTTTTCTATTTCTAATACAGATCAAGATGGTATTTTGAAAGGAGATAACATCAATCGTACAACAGCTTCTATGAACTTGAGTCCATCTTTCTTAGATGATCACTTAAAATTTGAATTGAATGCTCGTGGTTCTTATATCGAAAATCAATTTGCAAACAGAGGTGCAATTGGAGCTGCTTTAGAGTACGACCCAACTCAACCAGTTTATTCTGGAGCAAATGTATTTGGAGGCTACCACACTTGGATGGATGGAGCTGTAAAACACAATTTAGCGCCAACTAACCCAGTTGCATTAATCAACGAAAACAGAGATACATCTGAAGTTCGCCGTTTTGTAGGAAATGCAAAAATGGATTATAAATTACATTTCTTACCATCTGTTACTGCAACGGTAAATGTAGGTTATGATATTTCTAATGCGAATGGGCGCAATGTAACGACTGCAAATATGCCAAGTTCTTCTTTGACTTGGGATGGTTCTAAAACAACTTTTAGTGCGCAATTCTACAACAAATTATTTGATGCATATTTAACATTCAACAAAGATTTTGGACAACACGGATTAACTGTTGTTGGAGGTTACAGTTATCAATACTTTAATACATACAACACCAATTACGATAGCGAATTAGAGCAACAAGGTTCTGATCAATTTCGTTTTGTAGACCGTGATCACTATTCTTTATTATCATATTTTGGACGTTTAAACTATAATTTTGATAATCGTTACATCTTAACAGCGACTATGCGTGCAGATGCTTCATCAAAATTAAGTCATGACAACCAATGGGGATATTTCCCTTCCGCAGCTATTGCATGGAATATTTCTAAAGAAGAATTCTTGAAAGGAAGTTCTGTTGTTAATGATTTAAAATTACGTGTTGGATATGGTAAAGTTGGTAATGTAAACGGGCTAGGAAACTTCCAATTCTTAACGCGTTATCAAGGATCAGAATCAACAGCTTATTATCAATTTGGCTCTACATTCTATCAAACTTATCGTCCTCAACCATTTAATGGTGATTTGAAATGGGAAATTTCTAGTACATTAAATGCTGGTATTGATTACTCTTTATTCAAAAATAGAATCTATGGTACATTAGACGTTTACAAGAAAAAAACAAGTGATTTGATTGCGAGTGTTTATGTAGATCCATTTACAAACTTTGGAAATATGATCGATAAAAATATCGGTGATATGGAAAATAAAGGAATCGAATTTAGCATCAATGCCGATATCGTAAAAACAAAAGATTTTGATTGGTCTTTTGGATACAACATCGCTTTCAATGATAATAAAATTGTCAACTTACCTACTGATAACTTAACAGGTGGTATCGATGGAGGAACTGGTAACAATATTCAAATTCAACGTGAAGGAGAAGAACCATTTAGTTTCTACGTATACAAGCAAATTTATGATGCAAACGGAAAACCAATCGAAGGAGCTTACGAAGATTTGAACAACGACGGAATCATCAACGAAAAAGACCGTTATATTCACAAAAGTCCTTTCGCAAAAGTAACAATGGGATTCAATACATTCTTCCGTTACAAAAATTGGGATTTAAGTGCAACTGCTCGTGCTAATATCGGAAACTATGCTTACAATAACATGGCTTCGTCTAAAGGTTACAGCAAAAAAGCGACAGGAAATGGTCAAAACTATTTATCTAATGTCCTATCAAGCTACTACAACACAGGTTTCACAAGTATCACAGAAACTAATTTGTTAAGTGACCACTTTATAGAAGATGCATCTTTCTTCCGTATTGATAACATTACATTAGGTTACAACCTAAAACAAGCGATCAAAGGATTGGATATTCGTCTTTATGGAGCGGTTCAAAACGTAGCTGTATTCACAAATTACAGTGGTTTAGATCCTGAAATTTACCGCGGAATTGATAATAGTTTTTATCCAAGACCGAGAACGTATGTATTTGGTTTAAATGTTAATTTCTAAGAAAACTACAATGAAAAAGATTAAAATTTCAACATATATTTTAGCAGCGGCATTGGCTTTCTCTGTTTCTTCTTGTCAAGATGATTTAGATTTAATGCCAAATGATCCAGATACTTATACACAATTTGATGTATTCAAAGATGCTGCTACAGCAAAATCTGCTTTAGCAAAAGTATACGCTTCTTTAGCGCTTACGGGACAAAAAGGTCCAGCGGGAAGTGGAGATATTCAAGGTATTGACGAAGGTGCTTCTCAATATACTCGTTTAATGTTCAACTTAAATGTATTGACAACAGACGAATCTATTGTTGGCTGGGGAGATCCAGGTTTACCAAACTTGCATGAGATTTCTTGGGGAGCAAGCAACAGTTTTGTTGAAGCAATGTATTATCGTTTAGCACAAACTGTTTCTTTCTCAAACTCATTTATTGCAAATGCTGAAGCTTTATCTAGCACAACTCCGGAAGTGAAAGAATATGTAGCTGAAGCGCGTTTCATTAGAGCATATGCTTATTATAGCTTAATGGATTTATATGCCAATGTTCCGTTAGTAACAGAAGTTTCTTCTGAATTACCAAAACAAAGCAATCGTCAAGAGATTTTCACTTTCGTTGAAAGTGAATTAAAAGCAATCGAAGCTGAATTAAAAGCTGGTCGCGCAAACGAATACGGACGTGTAGACAAAGCAGCTGCCGAAGCATTATTATCTCGTTTATATCTAAATGCAGAAACTTGGATTGGTCAAGCAAAATATACAGAGGCTATTACTTATTCTAAATTGGCTATGCAAGCTGGATATACGCTTAACACAACTGATGCAAATAAAAATGGTTCTGCTTATGACGAATTATTTTTAGCTGATAATAATACGAATGGCGCGCAAAACGAAGCTATTTTCGTTTTAAACTTTGACGGAAATAATTCTCGTACCTACGGAGGTTCCACTTTCTTAGTAAAAGCTGCAATCGGTGGAAAAATGACTGCTGCTGATTACGGTGTAAATGGTGGATGGGGAGGTCCTCGTTCTACAAAAGCATTGGTGAATCAATTTACAGATGCTGTTACAACAAAAGACAGTAACGGAAATCCAACTGCATGGAAAGATAAACGTGCAATGTTCTTTACAGACGGACAAACATTTGAGATTAATAACGTAAGTACATTTGGAGAAGGTTATGCTGTTTACAAATGGTCAAACAAACGTTCAGACGGAAAAAGTGCAAACGATGCAACAGGAGAATATGTTGACACAGATGTTCCAGTAATTCGTTTAGCAGAAGTTTATTTAAATTATGCTGAAGCTGTTTTACGTGGAGGAACTGGTGGAGACCGCGCAACTGCATTGAACTTAATTAATCAATTAAGAACTCGTGCATACGGAAATACATCAGGTAATATTACTGACGGACAATTAAACTTAGATTTCATTTTAGCTGAAAGATCAAGAGAATTGTACTGGGAAGGAACGCGTAGAACGGATTTAATTCGTTTCAGTAGATATACAAATAATTACAATTGGCCTTGGAAAGGTGGCGTTCAAAACGGAACTTCTGTAGATGCAACAAAAGTTATCTTCCCAATTCCAAACAATATTATTGTCATTAATCCAAACTTAACTCAAAATCCAGGTTATTAAGATGAAAAATTTTATAAAATATATTTCGTTAGCTTGTGCGAGTATTTTTGCCTTAAGCGCATGTAACGACGATGAAGATATCATCAAATTAGATCCTTCAACTTTTGTTGCACCGAAAGTAGAAACGCCTGCTTCATCAACAATTGAATTGTTAGAAGAAAATGCTGCAAATACAGCAATGACGTTTAATTGGAGTGCTGCAAATTATGGAACAAATACTCCTCCTAAATATGAATTACAAATTGATATCAAAGGAGATAATTTTAAAAATCATCAAGTTCTTTCTTCAACTTCAACATTAACAGCTGATGTAACAGTAAAAGAATTGAATTTAGCAGTTATTGCTTTAGGATTAGAACCTTTTAAAGAAGGAGAGATAGAATATCGTATTGTTTCTACAGTTGGTACACCTAGTTCTCAACAATTAATCTCTAATGTCAATACATTAAAAATAACACCATATCCAACAGATTTATCTACAAATTGGGGTGTTGTTGGTTCTGCTACTCCTAACGGTTGGGACGGGCCAGACGTTCCATTTTGGAAAACTGATGTTACAAATGTATTTGTAGCGTACACAGATTTAAAAGGTGGTGAAATCAAATTCCGTCAAGACAACAAATGGGAGTTAGATTATGGTGGATCTAATGGAAAACTTGAAAAAGGAGGTAAAAACATCGCAGTAGATGCTGGTACTTACAAGATAACTATGGACTTAACAAATCTAACTTATAAATTAGATAACTATTCTTGGGGATTAGTAGGTGACGCTACAGCAAACGGATGGGATGGTCCAGACCAAAAATTATCTTATGATGGAACTTTAGATGCTTGGACTATTACCACAACATTAAAAGATGGAGAATTTAAATTCCGTTTAAATAATGATTGGGGAACAAACTATGGTGGTACAAGCAACGCAGGAGAGTTAACAGATAAAGACGGAGCTAACATCAAAATAAAAGCTGGAAAATATAAAATCACAGCTAATTTCACAAAGAAAACTTATACAGTAGAAGCTCAATAAAATTTTTTCTCATCAACAATTAATTTTTTAAAAGCCATTAAAATTCAATTACGTTTTTTAATGGCTTTTTTTCTAAAACCACTCAAAACATGAAAAACATTCTATCTATTTTGATGCTTTTAATGGTAATATCTTTTACCAAAGCACAAATTACAACAACACCTTCACCGCCCGAAGCAAACCAAGCAGTTGTAATAAACTTTGATAAAATAGGAACAGGTCTTGCCAATTATTCGGGAGATATTTATGCGCATACAGGCGTAACTATTGATGGAAAACAATGGGAAAATATAATTGAAAGTTGGGGAAATAATACCACTCAACCCAAATTAACTTTCGTTTCTGGATCAACCTACAAATTAGAAATCCCTACATCTATTTATCAATTCTATGGAGTTGATACTTCTAAAAATATTACAGCAATAGATGTTGTTTTTAGAAGTGCAGATGGAAAACAACAAACTACGGATCTTTCTATTTCGGTAGGTTCTTTCAAAGTTACTTTAACTAATCCGCTCGAAAATTCAATTACAAATGTTTCTTCAGGATCAAGTTTTAACATCAAAGCGATAGCTACAAAATCTGCTAATTGGACATTATCTGCTAACGGAACTCAAATTGATGCATTAAATAATTCAACTTCTTTTGATAAAAATTATACCATTTTACAAAATCAGAATTATACATTAAATGCAACTTTTAATGGTCAAACAATAAGCAAATCTTTTACAATTAATATCAAACCAACGGTTAAAGATGTAGCCATTCCATCTAATTTACATGAAGGAATTAATTATTTGAATAATGATTTTACAAAAGCATATTTGGTTTTATACGCTCCACAAAAAGAGTTTATTCATGTGATTGGAAGTTTCAATAATTGGCAACTTTCTGATCAATATGTAATGAATCGTGATACAACAAACAAAGATTTATATTGGATTGAATTATCTAATCTTAAAGCTAATGAAATTTATACATTTCAATACCGTACAAGTGATGGAATCAAAACTGCCGATCCTTATTCGACTTTAGTTTTATCGCCTTATGATGATCCGCATATTACCGCAGCTACGTATCCAAATATGCCTGTTTATCCAACTGGACAACAATTTGAAGTTTCGGTTTTACAAACAAATCAAACAAAATACAATTGGAAAGTTTCCAATTTTGCTCGTCCAAATAAAGAAAATTTGATGATTTACGAATTATTAATTCGTGATTTCAATTCGACAAAAACGTGGCAATCTTTAATTGATGATTTTGACTATTTCAAAAAATTAAACATCAACGCTATCGAAGTGATGCCTGTAATGGAATTTGAAGGAAATATTTCTTGGGGTTATAATACCGCTTATCATCTTGCTTTGGATAAAGCTTATGGACCAGCAGATAAAATGAAAGAATTCATCGATTTATGTCATCAAAATGGAATTTCAATCATTTTAGATGTTGCTTTAAATCACGTTTATGGTCGTTCTCCGTTGGTTAGAATGTGGATGAATGATTTTGATGGAGATGGTTTTGGAGAACCAACCTCTACAAATCCTTATGTTAATCAAACCGCAAAACATAGTTACAATGTTGGTTACGACTTGAATCATCAATTAACGCCAACTCAAAATTATGTGCAACGTACATTAAAACATTGGATTGAAGAGTTCAAAATTGATGGTTTTAGATGGGATTTAACAAAAGGATTTACTCAAAATTGTACGCCTTCTGATGAAACTTGTACAAACGGATATCAAGCTGATCGTGTAGCAATTTTAAAGAAATATGCTGATATGCAATGGACAATTGATCCAAATTCTTACATCATTTTTGAGCATTTAGGAAATAATGGTTCTGCACAAGAAGAAACAGAATGGGCAAATTATCGCATTAACGAAGGGAAAGGAATTATGCTTTGGGGGAAAGCGACAAACAATTTCAATCAGAATACAATGGGATATGCTTCGGATAGCAATTTTGATTGGTTAAAACATACTGTAAAAGGTTTTACGAAAAAACATTTAGTTGCTTACGCAGAAAGTCATGATGAGGAAAGAATGATGTACAAGAATTTACAATATGGTGCATCTTCAGGAACCTATAATGTAAAAGATTTAAAAACTTCTTTAGAAAGACAAAAAGCTCTTGGTGCAGTTTTATTTACAATTCCTGGTCCTAAAATGTTGTGGCAATTCGGAGAATTAGGATACGATTACTCGATTAATCATTGTCAAGATGAGACAAATAGTGACGGATGCCGTACCAATCCAAAACCAATTCCAAGCGAAATTGGTTATTTAACAAATACTGATAGAAAATCTGTTTATGATGTTTGGGCAAAAATTATTGGACTTAAATTAAACAACAAAGTTTTCGAAACTGATAATTATACGATTACATCTGGCGATTTAAAACCTCGTGTTCAGATTACAAATAACTTATTATCAACTTCTGATTTATATGAAGTTATTGTGATTGCAAACTTCACTACAAGTACTCAAGCAATTGCGCCACTTTTTCCATTTGTAGGAAATTGGTACAATTTAATGGACGAAACAACGCTGAATGTAACCAATACAAATTCATCGTTTACAATTAATCTAAATCCAGGTGAATTCAGAATTTATGGGAATGCAAAAGCAAATTTATCAATGGACAATATCGAGGTTAAAACAGAGAAGATTTCTATAACTCCAAATCCAGTTTCTTCTTCTTTTTCACTAAATATTCATTCAGAAAAAGTAAAAATATATGATTTAACAGGAAAACTGGTCAAAGAATTTTCAGGAAAATTTTCAGCGATACATCAATTTAACATCAAAGAATTACCAAAAGGAATTTACATTCTTGATATTGAAGCTAAAAATGGAAAAATTGGAACGTCTAAATTAATTAAACAATAATTATCATTCTTTATGAAATAAAAAAACCTCATCAATTGATGAGGTTTTTTTGTTGCTTAAAAATTAAGCTTAATATTATATTTTTCGTAGAAATTTTTGATATGAGCAACGGCTTCTTCCGCTGTATCAACCAAACGGAAAAGATCCAAATCTTTCTCAGAAATATAACCTTCTCTCAAAACTGTTTCTTTGATCCAATCAATCAAACCTGACCAATATTCAGTTCCGACTAACACAATCGGGAAACGTCCTGTTTTCTTCGTTTGTACTAATGTCATCGACTCAAACAATTCGTCTAACGTTCCGAAACCTCCTGGCATTCCAATAAATCCTTGTGAATATTTCACAAACATTACTTTTCGTGCAAAGAAATAATCGAAATTAATTTCATACTCGCGGTCGATATATTTGTTCAATTCTGTTTCGAAAGGCAATGTAATTCCCAATCCAACAGAAGTTCCTCCACCCTTTTGCGCTCCTTTGTTTGCAGCTTCCATAATTGCAGGACCTCCACCAGTAATTACTCCAAAACCAATCTGTGTTAATCGGTATGCAATATCTTCTGCTAAAGCATAATATGGATGATCTGACGAAGTACGTGCCGAACCAAAAATAGACACACAAGGTCCTATTTTAGACATTACTTCGTAACCATTTACAAACTCTGCCATAATCTTGAACAACGCCCAAGAATCATTTATTCTAATCTCATTCCAATCTTTTGGTCGAAACGGAGATTGTATTCTATCGTCTTCTTTTTCTTTATCTGTCATATTATTTAAATAAAAAAACCGCAACAAAAATGCTACGGTTCAATATACAAATTTATTGTTTCTTAATGATTAATCTCTACTCATAAAAATTCTCAAAATATACCAGAACAATAACATTAATGAAGCAAATAACGACAATGCCGCTGCAACATATTGTTGTGTTCCGAACTCATATTTTAATTGGTGAGTGTTGTACAAAATTGCTCCACCAGCTAAGACGCACATTCCTACTGAGAACCATAATCCTAAATCGAACCCGAATAACATTCCTGCAATAATCAATCCAATTGCTAAGAAAAATCCTATAGTTAATGCTCCTCGTAAGATAGAGAAATCTGCTTTTGTTAAAAATACAATAGCTGATAATCCTACAAATAATCCGCCTGTTACAACGGCTGCTTGTTTTATCACATAAGTTCCGCCATAATACAAGGCAATGTAAAGCATTGGCACAAAGATTAAAGCTTCTGCAACTATGTATAAAAAGTAGCCTAAATATTGTTTAGATTTTGAAATCGATCCGTACGCCATTTTTTGTGCAACCCATGTAATTCCCATGAAACCTGCTAGTAAAATAAGCCAAAGATATCCAGAAGTTAAACTTAACATAAAGCTCACTAATGCTTCTGATTTTAACATCAAAGATTCGATTAAAACAAATACCAAAACTCCTCCAGCAACGTGTCCGTAAGTATGTTTATAGAAATTTGCCCTTTCTACGCTTGTTGCTTCTGCAACCAATTGGTTTTGTTGATATACGTGTTGATTTTCCATATTCGTAATTTTTATAGGTTTTTCAAATTCAATTTATAAGGCTAAAATACTAATTTTAAATTATTTCTTAACTCACTATTTTCTGTGAATTTTTGACTGATTTTATCCAATCGATTAATCCAATAAATGATAAAATCAACAAGACAATATATTGCACCGAAGTGATGACTGCTCCTTTGTAAATCATTAATGGAATCATGATTAAATCGCCGATAATCCAGAAATACCAGTTGTCAATTTTTCGTCTCGCCATCATCCACATTCCAATCAAAAAAATAGCAGTCGTCGATGCGTCTATAAAATCAATTTTGGTATAATGTAATTTACATTGATTGATAAAACTGAAATCAAACCCGTTTTGAATGACTGGACGGAAATAATAAATCGTCAAAATAAAGAGAAAACTCAACGCGAAAAGTAACGTTGCGTACAGATATTCTTTCTTCGTTGCCCATGATACGTCAACATGTTTATGATCGGCTTCGAGATTTTTTTGCCACAAAATCCAACCATAAATCGCCATCGAAGTATAGTAAACATTAATAATCGTCTCACCATATAATCCCCAATTAAAAAATAAATAAATGAAAATAAACGTCGAAATAATTGTAGTTGGATAAACCCAAATATTGCGTTTGTAGGTATAATAAACTGAAATAATTCCGAACAACGTTGCTATCGTTTCTAGCAAGATATTCAGCGTAGAATAAGTTTTGTAAGGCGCAAGGATGTAATCAATAAAATCGTTCATTGTTAAGTTGTGAGTTAAAAATAATTCATTCTAAATCGTAAATCAAAAATCTAAATTCGTAATTTCTAACTTCGATCTATTCATAATCCAACACCCAAACCAAATAATATTCACCAATCATTTTATAGAATGCATGATATTTTCGAGATTTCACATCATCCGAAATCCAACAAATAAATTGTTTATTCTCTACTAATTCAAATTCTTCTGCACGATAATGATTCAGAAAATTCCAAAGATTTCCACCATTCAATTTGTACAAACCTTCTTTCATTCCCCAAATCACATGCAAATATTCAATTTCATGCTCTTGCGGAATCCAAGCTATTTCATCTGGACGCGCAAATTTATGTTTGATGTTCAAAATTTTTCTTGGTCGAGCCAATTCAATATCAATCCCAATATTATATTCGCTCACGCCAACAGAAACCAATCCATAGGAATGTGTGATGGAAATTTCTTTATTTGTAGGCAAAAAAGGTTTTCCACGTTCGTCATAATTTACATCATAATCCAAGTCCAATTTCTTTAGACAAGCGCGCAAACCAAGATATTCTCTGGCCTGTTTAGGTCGAAGATTATTATATTTTTCTATTCTATAATCCTCTAAATGAAGATATTCTAATAATTCTTCATTCGATTCTGTTACATTCCACGTAATAATGCGGGTATGTTTAAAATCGTTAATATAATCGATAACGGGCATTTTATTAATCGAAATTTGTTTGTAAATTTGTTCCTTATAAACTTTAAAAAAAAGTTAGTTAAATATATCAATTGATGGATACAAAAACGCAATACATTCCATACAAAGTTAAAGATATTTCTTTAGCTGAGTGGGGAAGAAAGGAAATTACGTTGGCTGAGGCAGAAATGCCTGGGTTGATGGCTATCCGTGAAGAGTACAAAGCTGCTCAACCTTTGAAAGGTGCTCGCATTGCAGGTTGTCTACACATGACAATCCAAACTGCAGTATTAATCGAAACGTTGGTTGCTTTAGGAGCTGATGTTACATGGTCGTCATGTAATATTTTCTCTACACAAGATCACGCTGCTGCTGCAATTGCTGCTGCTGGGATTCCTGTGTATGCTTGGAAAGGGATGAACGAAGAGGAATTCGATTGGTGTATCGAGCAAACATTATTCTTCGGAGAAGATCGCAAACCATTAAACATGATTTTGGATGATGGTGGAGACTTAACGAATATGGTGATTGATCGTTACCCAGAATTGGTTGCTGAGATCAAAGGATTATCAGAAGAAACAACTACGGGTGTACACCGTCTTTACGAAAGAATGGAGAAAGGTACATTGCCTATGCCTGCAATTAACGTAAATGATTCTGTAACAAAATCTAAATTCGACAACAAATACGGATGTCGCGAATCTGCAGTAGATGCTATCAAACGTGCTACTGACTTGATGATCGCTGGTAAACGTGTTGTAGTTTGTGGATTTGGTGATGTTGGTAAAGGTACAGCGGCTTCTTTCCGTGGTGCTGGAGCAATTGTTACAGTAACAGAAATCGACCCTATTTGTGCTTTACAAGCATCTATGGAAGGTTACGAAGTAAAAAAATTAGATACAGTGGTTGCAAACGCTGATATCGTAATTACGACTACTGGTAACTTTGGAATTGTACGTGCAGAGCATTTCGAGAAAATGAAAGACAAAGTAGTTGTGTGTAACATTGGTCACTTCGATAACGAAATCGATATGGCTTGGTTAAACGGAAATTACGGAAACACGAAAGAAGAAATTAAACCACAAGTTGACAAATACAACATCAACGGAAATGACATCATCATTTTGGCTGAAGGACGTTTAGTAAACTTAGGTTGTGCAACAGGACACCCTTCTTTTGTGATGTCAAACTCTTTCTCTAACCAAACTTTAGCTCAAATCGAATTGTGGACAAATTCATCAGCTTACAAAAACGAAGTATATACTTTACCTAAGCATTTAGATGAAAAAGTTGCAGAATTGCATTTAGCTAAATTAGGAGTAGAATTAGAAGTTTTATCTCAAGAACAAGCAGAATACATTGGTGTAACGGTTGAAGGACCATTTAAACCAGAATATTATAGATATTAATTAATTTTAATTCAGAATTTTTATTTGAAAAAAGAAAAAAGCACTTAACTATATGCCCTCGCCCTGAACAAGCGAGGGCTTTTTTGTTAGTCTTTATTTCCAAATAGACAAACAACGCTTAATCATTTTTAAAATATTATCTTTAAATCATTATTGAATAATTTTTATTACTGATTATGATTAAAAAATGTTTACAACTTGGATTCGTTTTAATTGGTTGTTCCTCACTTTTTGCACAAACCGAAAAACCTTCAGAAATATTCTGGAAAAATCTCGAAAAACATTGCGGTAAAGCTTACGAAGGCAAATTGCCTGAACATATTACGCGCGATGATTTTGCAGGTAAAAAATTGACCATGCATGTAAAAAGTTGTTCTGCAAACGAAATTAAAATTCCGTTCAATGTTGGTGATAATTATTCGAGAACGTGGATTTTGACTAAAAAAGATGGAATCATCACGCTAAAACACGATCATCGTCACGAAAATGGAACTTCGGAAACAATTACATTTTATGGAGGAACAAATACAAATTATGGTTTCAAAAATTTCCAGATGTTTCCTGCCGATCAAGAAACTGCAACCTTAATAGATTATGCTTCTACAAATATTTGGTGGATTACCTTAGATGATAAAACGTTTAGTTACAATTTGCAAAAAGCAGGTTCTAAAACACCTTTCAACGTCTATTTTGACTTGACAAAAGAAATTGAAACTCCGCCAGCATCTTGGGGTTGGGCAACACCACGATAATAAAAGAGCTGAAAAGCTCTTTTATCTTTTTATCAATAAATCAGCGTTTACAGATGGTTTTGCTCCCAAAGGATTTTTCTCAAAACCTCCATTTGTCGTTAAGTTTCTTGTAAATCCATTCGACAAAATAACACCACTTAAACAAACAAATTCATCAACCAATCTTTTTGTCATCAAAACACTTATATAAAATTCGTCATTATAACTAATGTTATCATCGGTTAAATCAAGTTTGTACGATTGATTTACAATATCACTTGGAGAAATCTCAATATTATTCTTTTCAAAAAATACAGTATCAACAGGAGTATTTTTAGACGATTTATATAGTTTTAAATTAAATTTTAAACTTTCTTCTTTTGGAGGATATGAAAAATTAAAATTAATCGCTTTTACAATAAAATCTTTCTTAGGAGCATTCACCTGAATAAAACTTTCTATGATCGGTTTATTCCATTTTACACTATCTTTTATTGTAGAAAATTGAAGACAAATACTTTTAGATTTTGTTTCTGGACCAACACGTTTCAATCGAAATTTGCTTTTATCATACAAAATCGTTTCATGCAATTCTATCGTATCTTTTTTATAATCTTGCGCATTTGCAAACGTTATAAAACATAAAAAAAGGAAGTAAATTTTTGTCATCTATTTGGTTTTTAAATCATTTATCAATTTTATAAAATATAGATGTTCAAAATTCACAAAGGTTACACAATAACATGTTAAAGTTTTAATTCTAACATTAAGAATAATCTTATTATCACATCATTTTTTTTGCATAATTTTAATAAAAACTGAAATTTGAATGAAAATTAGATTATTACTTTCAATAATTTTTGTGTTTACTTTTTTACTAACTCATGCACAAAAAAAAGAACTTTCTTTGGCCGAAAATGTAAATAAAGAGACAATTTCATTTCAATTTATCAAGAATTTAGTTATTGTTCCAATTACATTCAATGGTCATCAAATGAATTTCATTGTAGATTCTGGTCTTAAAGAAACTATTTTATTTAGCCAATACGACGAAACAATTAATAAAAATAATCTCCGTCAAGTAAACTTAAAAGGTTTAGGAAAAGACAACATCGATACCAAAGGATTTTTTTCATCAAATAATCAAATCGAGATTGGTAAAAATTATTCATCAAACAATATGGATATTATCGTGATACAAGACGAGAATTTTAATCTTTTTTCTCGCTTAGGACTTGATGTTCACGGTATAATTGGTGCAGACTTTTTCAAAAATCATCCAATTCAAATAGATTATGCAAAAAGAAAAATTACCATTTATAAATCTATTCTTGAAGTTAAAAATTTAAAAAAATTTCAATCAAATCCATTAGAAATAAATCCAGAAATAAAACCTTTTACAACTGTTGATTTTACGCATCAAACAACTTACACGAATCAAAAAATGTTGATAGATATCGGAAATAGTGATGGTTTGTGGCTTTTCGAGAATCAAATTGAGAATTTAGCACCTTTACAATATGTATTTTCGGATGAATTGGGCAAAGGTTTCAATGGTTCGATCAATGGAAAGCGTGGAGTTATTTCATCTACTAACCTTGGAAAATATAAACTAGAATTTCCTTTAATTGCCATTCCAGATATCGAATCAATCCAATATCTTAATTTAAAAAATAATCGAAAAGGCTCTCTTGGAAATGAAATTTTGAGAAGATTTACAATTATTTTAGATTATAAAAATCAGTTGTTTTATTATAAACCCAATCGAAATTTCAAAGATGCTTTCCACTACAACAGAAGTGGATTAACGATAATTCACGATCAATTTGAATGGAAAAATGAAAAAATAAATATTGTATCACAAAATACATCTATATCTGAATATAATTCTATCACGACAAACAAAGTTAACTATCAATATGTGATGAAACCTGTTTATAAAATAGAAGCAGTTCGTAAAAAATCGAATGCAGATTTAGTGGGTTTGAAAGCAAATGATATACTTACAAAATTGGATGGAAAACAAGTGAATAAAATGAGTTTAGATGATATCGAAAAATTTATGATTAAAAATGAATTTCAACAAATTTCAGTAGAAATTCTCCGAAATAATGTTCCGATGAAATTTAAGTTTATCCTCGATATTCCGTATTAAAAAAAGAGTAACTTTTGGTTACTCTTCTAATTGATGCAATATATTTTCTAATTCTACCAGATTCTTTTTATAATAAGTAGAAATCCACCATTTTAATAATAAAACGCAAATTAAAACATAGAAAAATAGTGTAAGAAAAATATAAAGATAAAACTGAAATTTATGAACAAATTGCAACGAGTTAGGATGCTGGATATACGAAACACCAATAATCATCAACATTAAAATACAGATCATGTACGAGTAAATACTGTAAATATCAATCGCAGATTTGTAATTGAAATAAAACCAATTGATATTCTTTAACGAATTATATTCCAGATGATATGATCGTTTATAAAACTTGAAAACATAAATAAACGGCACCAAAAAAGTCAACGAAACACACAACAATGTCCACCAAATTGTTGGCGTATTTGCATCAAATAAGAAAGGAAAAGTATATAAAAACAATAATCCTAATAATTGAAAATAAAACTCTTGTTTCAATGTTTTTCTTACTTTATCAATAATGGTATTTGCTTCTTGATTAAGCTCAAGATTTGGATCAATTTTCACTTCATCTGAAGATTGATTGTCCCATTGTTTTTGTAATTCATCAAAATTCATAACCGTATTTTTTTATGATGATTTGTATTTTTTCTTTCGTTCTGTTCAATTTCACACGTGCATTTACTTCCGAAATTCCCAAGTTCATACTAATTTCCTTGTGATTTTGTCCTTCCAAAAACAGAAAAATCAATGCTTTTTCTACTTTATTCAATTCATGAACTGCTTTATAAAACAATTCGAGTTGTGTTTCTTTTTCACCAGAATCCATCTCATCTACTTGATCAATATTTTCTAAAAAAGTATGACGATCTGCTTTTTTCTTTTCTTTTCTAAAATAAGTTAACGCCGTGTTCAACGAAACGCGATACATCCAAGTTGAAAATTGAGATTTACCTTCAAAACGATCAAAAGATTTCCATAGTTGCAAAACAATCTCTTGTATCAAATCATTTTGATCTTCAGAATTATCCATATACATCTTAGCGATTTTGTGTAAAATCCCTTTGTGTTGATCGATTAATTCTAAAAAAAGAGTTTGTTTAGCTTCCAAAATCGTTACTTTATTTTTTTCAACGCAACTTGTTCATCGTCGATAAATAAAATACAATTGACTCCGAAAAATTCTTGCAAAATATTTACTTTGATATTTAACTTTTCATCTTTAGAATTTTTTAAATGTCCCGTTAAAATTGGTGCAGAAAAATAGTTAATTTGATAATCTTGTAATTTATCATTTACAAAAAGTTTTTCGCCAGAAAACCAATTATTCTCGATTCTGATAACATTATTTTCAACTGTTGTTTCCCAAATAGATTTCATCGTTTAATTATTTTAGTGTTTACTAGTAAGTAGCAAAAAAGTAAAAACGTTACAAACTTTTTTGAAAAATATTTAGAATAGAGAAAGAGTTAATGCAGAAATATATAAACCAAAACCAAAAATAAGATGTGTAAGCAAACTGCGAAAACGCATTACATTTGGCGACGCAAGTTTTGAAGATGCAATTCCAAGCCCAAATGCTGGTTGCATAATAAAAAAAGGTGCTACAATTGTAAAAAACCCTACAAATAAAGCAGGAAAAATTGTAGGATGATTTAACCATTCTACCCCAAAAATCACGACTAATAAAATAGAAAATGTAATTCCGATTAAGTAATGCGCCAACCAACCGATAAAAACTTCATTTTGAATTGGTTTTGAATCAAATATTTTATCATGCGTAAACTTTCCATTTGCAAAATGTCCAATCCAACGGCCTACAAATCTATAATCCAAAGATTTAATATCGAATAATTTCAAAATAAAAGCCCAAATATCCATCACAATTGTTGCTCCAACGCCAACCAATATTGTTTTTATAATTATCTCCATCATTTATTTTTTTAAATAAAGATAGATGATTTTTAATTAATGCAATACAATCGCATTAGCGTGTTTCAAAAATATTTGCTTAAAATTCCATTTCTAACCAAATCGGTAAACTGAATTCTTCTAATAAATGAGCCAATTGAAATTCTTTGTAGTTTTCTTTCGTTATCCACGCCATTTCTTCTATCTCAGAAGCGATTTTAAGCGTTTCTAATGATTTTAATTTAACATGAAACACATTTGCATGAACTTCAGTATTCGCTTCGTTAACGGCAATAGAAGTGTGTTGCCCTAAAAATGAAACATCATGTTGTAGAATATAAACATTAATCTCTTCTAAAAATTCGCGTCGAAGTGTGGTTAATAATTCTTCATCTTGTTCTCGTTTTCCTCCAACCATCTGAAAAAATTTCGATTTCTTTTTTCGGACAGCTAACATCCTACCCGTTTCATCTGTAACCAAGGCGTTCACCAAATAAATATGATTCATTGTTATGCGTTATGCGTTATGCGTTATGCGTTATGCGTTATGCGTTATGCGTTATGCGTTATGCGTTATGCGTTATGCAAAAATAAAAAGTTTGGAGCAAAAAAAAGCTTCACAATAAGTGAAGCTTATAAAAGTTGGCGATCCGGACGGGACTCGAACCCGCGACCACTTGCGTGACAGGCAAGTATTCTAACCAACTGAACTACCGGATCAGTCTGTTTTTTTTATTTATAATTTTCGATCGATCTAAAATAGAAAAAGAAATAGATGCGATCCGGACGGGACTCGAACCCGCGACCACTTGCGTGACAGGCAAGTATTCTAACCAACTGAACTACCGGATCAGAAAATTATAAATTGATATATTTTTTATGAATTTTTATAAAAAATTGCGATCCGGACGGGACTCGAACCCGCGACCACTTGCGTGACAGGCAAGTATTCTAACCAACTGAACTACCGGATCAGAAATTATAAAAAATATATTGTGTAAAAGAACGAACTTTTTGCGATCCGGACGGGACTCGAACCCGCGACCACTTGCGTGACAGGCAAGTATTCTAACCAACTGAACTACCGGATCAAAATCTGTATCGATTTCGGATTGCAAATATAGGCGGTTTTCTGATAAAACCTAAACTTTTTTCAAAAAAAATCTCGGAAATTTTGCATCCGAGATTCTTTTATTTCAAAATCAGCGATTTAATTTATTATAAAATCGCGTTTAATTTTTCTACTAATTGCTCTTTTGGAACAACTCCAACAACTTTATCTACTACTTCTCCGTCTTTGAAGAATAAAATTGTAGGAATGTTGCGAATTCCATATTTTGCTGCAACTTCTTGGTTTGTGTCTACATCAACTTTACCAATAACTGCTTTTCCTTGATATTCTGTAGCAAGCTCTTCCACAACTGGACCAACCATTCTACAAGGACCACACCAAACAGCCCAAAAATCAACCATTGCTGGTTTTCCTGACTCTATAATATCTGATGCAAATGATGCGTCTGTTACTTCTAATGCCATAATCTTATATTTTTTTATCTAATCTTAAGTTTACAAATCTACATAAAATTTTATTCTTGAAAAATTTCGTTCATATTATCTATCAATTATTCAATAGATGAAACGAATAATTAATTCAGTTTGAATGTAATTTCCTGCAATTCATCTAATTCTTTCAACAAATCTCGACAAATGTTAATTTTTATTTTACTTGCTGGTAAATCTAAATTATTCAAATAATCTTTTGGATCAATTAATTGAATTTTTAATAATTTATCTCCTTGATATTTGAACATAATATCTGATAATTTGCTAAATGTTTCTTCCGAAAATTCTGGAACTTCAATCTTCACTGTCATTTTTTCGGCTTGCTTTTCCACAATTTCATTCAACAACAAAATATTTGTGATGTTTTTATACACACGACCTTGCGTTACATTTCCTTCTTTGTCTTTGAATTCTTTTTTCGAGATATTCAATTTCAAATTCAAGAACATATTTTCTTGCATAAAGTGTCTATACTTCATATAATCGCTTCCAAAAACCATGATATCCATCGAATCGGTGTAATCGCTAAACGTAAAAATACCAAATTCGTTTCCATTTTTGGCAATTCTATGTTGAATATTTGACATCATTCCACAAATCGAAACTTCTTTGTTAACAAAGTTATCTTCATTCGCATTGATATCAGAAATACTACAATTTGAAGCCATTTTCAACTCATGTTTAAAATCATCTAACGGATGCGAAGAAATATAAATTCCGACAACTTCTTTCTCTTTCGACAAACGTTGCAACATATTCCATTTCTCACAATCTGGCAACATCGGAACCACATCTTCTACAACAGAATCTCCGCCAAAATCACCAAATAAAGAAGTTTGAGAAGAATTTTTTTGCTCCTGATAATTTCCTCCATACTTGATTAATTTCTCCAAATTCGTCGTTGTATTATCGATAAAGAAATAACGTCCACGATGAAATTCGAACGAATCAAAACCTCCAGCCAAAACTAAATTTTCGATTGTTTTTTTGTTGACTGTTCTTAATTCCACACGTTTTACAAAATCGTAAATATCTTTGAATGGACCATTTTCTTCACGTTCCGAAATAATCGAATTTACCGCAGCATGTCCAACTCCTTTTACAGCGCCCATTCCGAAACGAATTTCATAATTTTCGTTTACGTTAAACTTCGTAATCGACTCGTTGATATCCGGTCCAAGAACAGCTAATCCCATGCGTTTACATTCTTCCATAAAGAACGTAACCTGCTTGATATCATTCATATTATTTGAAAGAACAGCCGCCATATATTCAGCAGGATAATGCGCTTTTAGGTAAGCTGTTTGGTACGCAACCCACGCATAACATGTCGAGTGCGATTTATTGAAGGCGTAGGACGCAAAGGCTTCCCAGTCTGTCCAAACTTTTTCTAAAATTTTAGGATCATGCCCTTTTTCTGAAGCTTGCGCAACAAATTTTGGTTTCATTTTATCCAAGACAGCTTTTTGCTTTTTCCCCATTGCTTTACGCAAAACATCGGCATCACCTTTCGAGAAACCTGCTAATTTTTGCGAAAGCAACATTACTTGCTCCTGATAAACCGTAATTCCGTAGGTTTCTGATAAATATTCTTCCATCGCATCCAAATCGTACTGAATCGGTTCTTCCCCATTTTTACGACGAACGAACGACGGAATATATTCGATAGGCCCTGGACGATAAAGGGCATTCATGGCAATTAAATCGGCAAAAACTGTCGGACGTAAATCCTTCATGTATTTTTGCATTCCGGGAGACTCATATTGGAAAACCCCAACCGTTTCACCACGCTGGAAAAGCTCATATGTTTTTTCGTCATCAATCGGAATTTCATCCGGATTAATCTCGATTCCTGTTCTCGCTTTTACTAATTTGATGGTATCTTTAATCAAGGTTAAGGTTTTCAACCCCAAAAAGTCCATCTTCAATAATCCGGCACTTTCTGCAACCGAGTTATCAAATTGTGTTACATATAAATCTGAATCTTTCGCCGTTGTTACAGGTACGAAATTCGTGATATCATCTGGCGTAATAATTACCCCACACGCGTGAATTCCCGTGTTACGAACAGAACCTTCTAAAATTTTTGCTTGCTGAATAGTTTCTGCAGCTAAATCGTCTCCATTCGATAAACGTTTTAATTCGCTTACAGCATCAAACTCTTCTGGTTTTAAGGCTCCTTTTAATGCAGCTTCATCTAAATTGAAGATTTTAGATAACTTCATATTCGGAATCAAACCTGCAACACGGTTCGCATCAAACAATGGTAAATCTAATACACGAGCCGTATCTTTTATCGAAGATTTCGCTGCCATTGTACCATACGTAATGATTTGCGCTACTTGATTTGCACCATATTTATCAATTACATAATCCATTACCAACGATCGACCTTCGTCATCAAAGTCGATATCGATATCGGGCATGGAAACACGATCGGGATTAAGAAAACGCTCAAAAAGTAAATCGTACTGAATTGGATCTAAATTGGTAATCCACAAACAATAGGCAACCGCAGAACCTGCTGCAGAACCACGACCAGGACCAACAGAAACGCCCATTTCACGAGCCGCAGCAATGAAATCTTGTACAATCAAGAAATAACCCGGATAACCAGTTTTCTCAATTGTTGCTAATTCAAAATCGATACGCTCTTTTATTTCATCTGTCAATTCGGGATAGCGTTTTTTCGCACCTTCGTATGTCAAATGTTTTAGGTAAGCATTCTCACCACGTTTTCCTCCGTCTTTGTCATCTTCTACATGATGAAACTCTTCTGGTATATCAAATTTTGGAAGTAATACATCGCGATAAAGCGTGTACTCTTCTATCTTATCAATGATTTCTTGTATATTAATAATCGCATCAGGAACATCTTGAAACAATTGTTTCATTTCAGCTTCTGACTTGAAATAATATTCTTGATTTGGCAAACCAAAACGGAATCCGCGACCACGACCAATTGGCGTTGATTGTTTTTCTGCATCGCGCACACACAACAAAATATCGTGTGCATTCGAATCGTCTTGATTGATATAATACGTATTATTTGTAGCCACAACTTTTACATTGTGTTTACGGGCAAAGGCAAGCAAAGTCTGATTAACACGATCTTCATCTTCTTGTCCGTGACGCATCAATTCGATGTAAAAATCATCACCAAACTGCTCTTTCCACCATAGTAAAGCTTCTTCGGCTTGCTTTTCACCAAGATTCAAAATTTTATTTGGAACTTCACCTTGTAAATTTCCAGACAAAACAATCAAATCTTCTTTATATTCTTCAATAATCGCTTTATCAATTCGAGGTACATAATAAAAACCATCTGTATACGCCTTCGACGCCATTTTTGCTAAATGATGATAACCATTTTTGTTCTTTGCAAAAACAACAATTTGATAACCATTATCTTTTTTTGATTTATCTAAATGATTCTCACACACAAAAAATTCTGAACCAATAATCGGTGTAATTAACACTTCCGTTGGTTCTTTTCCTTCTTCAATTAATTCTGCATTCTTTTCTTTTGCCGCTTTGTTATGATTCTGAACTGCTGCATTAAAATGGAACGCACACATCATATTTCCATGATCGGTAATCGCAACTGCAGGCATTTTATTTTTTGCCGCAGCACTCACCAAATCGTTTACAGAAATGGTTGATTGCAAAATCGAAAATTGTGTGTGATTATGTAAATGCGCAAATTTTGCTTTTTCAAACTGTGCTAAAACTTCCTCCGAAATTTCAACGACCTCATCACCTCCATCTTCTTTAGCTTTAATTTTCGCAATTTCTTCCGAAGCCTTTTTAAGATTGACGTGATTTAGTCCAACTGGCTGAATATTTGTCTGATTAATTTCATTAAATCGAACAAAATAATCATCCTCAACTTCTAACTCGTTTTTCGTAAAAATTCCTTTACGAATCAACTCGAAAAAACAACGCGTAGTTGCCTCCACATCGGCAGTCGCGTTATGCGCTTCGCCAAATGGAACACCAAAAAGATATTGATGCAACTCCGTTAACGTTGGTAATTTGTAACGACCTCCACGACCACCAGGAAGTTTCAATAACTCGGCAGTTACTTCTGTACAGGTATCCAAAACAGGTTTTTCGGCTAAATTATTTTCATAATTCAGACGATAAAATTCGGCTCCCATAATGTTAATATCGAAACCTAAATTTTGTCCAACAATGAATTTAGCTTTACCTAAAACTTCGTTGAATTTATCTAAAACTTCTTTTAATGAAACACCTTTTTCGGTAGCCAAATCAGTCGAAATTCCGTGAATACGCTCAGAATCATACGGAATATCAAAACCATCTGGACGAACCAAATAATCTTGATGTTCAATAATTTGTCCCATTTCATCGTGCAATTGCCAAGCGATTTGTATACAACGCGGCCAGTTGTCGGAGTCAGAAATCGGCGCATTCCAATCTTTCGGAAGACCAGTTGTCTCTGTATCGTATATTAAGTACATTGAGTTTTCGTTTGAATCTGTAAATTTACGAAATCTTAGCAGAAGATTTTCTTAAGATAAGTTAAGAAAGTTTTTATAGAAAATGTAATTTTATTAAAAGATATATATCCAATATGTTTTACGTTTATACTATTGCAATACCACTTTTGATTATTTTATCTTTTTATTACGTTGAACGAAAAATATTCAAAATAAATAACCTTCTCATTTTAGTTTTTTTATTCTGGCTATATTATATCGGTTTATATTTTTTAGAATATTTTAAAATTTTAGATGACTCTTGGATTTTATATTCTATTTTTTTCTTCTTGTTTCCAATCACTATTATTGTATTAATTATAAAAACTGTAATGATTATTCTAAATAATTTAAAAAAATAAATGAGACAAAAACTAATTTATATACTTTATTGGGCTGCAATTTTTACAGTTTCAATATCAATTTTTGTATATGGAATTTTGAAACCTACTCAATTAGCAAATACGAGTAACGCCATTAATAATCATCTTTCTGAAGGTCATCAATTAATGTGGAATTTTTATGGTTTTAGTAAAGGATATCCAATAATCATCGGAATTTTTGAAGTGATTGGTGCAATTACTTTACTTTTTAGAAGGACAAGAATTTTTGGATGTTTGTTATTAACCACAATTTTAGTTAATATTATTCTACAAGATTATTTCTATGAAATTTCAGCCTTAAGAATTTCGATTTATCTACAATTCTTCATCTTCATTATTTTAATAATTGATTTCAGAAAAGTTAAAGAAATATTTATAAAATTATTCGAAAATCAATCAACTGAAAAACCAAAATGGGTTTTAATTATCATTGCTTTTTTTATGGCGGTTTTTACTTATTTAGCTTTTATAAAATTATTTTAACAACAATTCATTAAAAATCAGCGGCATAATATTTGGAGCTTTATAGCTATAACCACAAAAAATATAAATTATGTTAGAAACTGATTACAAAAAATGTATCGAAGCTTGCTTAGAATGTTTAGTCATTTGTAAACAATGTGCCGTTGCATGTTTGAACGAAAAAGAAGTAGAACATTTGAAAAAATGTATTCAAACAAATTTAGAATGTGCTGCAATTTGTAACACCGCTGTTGAAATAATGAGCTTGAATGGAAAGTTTGCCAAAGAATTATGTGCTATATGTGTCAAAGCGTGTGAAGCGTGTGCCGAAGAATGCGAAATGCACGCCAAAATGGGTATGAAACATTGCGAAGAATGTGCGAAAGCTTGCCGCGAATGTGCTAAAATTTGCAAAGAAATGGCAGCTTAATCAAACCAAAAAAGATGAACTTAATTCAGTTCATCTTTTTCTAAAATTTCTTCGGATTCAAAACTCATTTTAAGTTTGATGAGTTCGTCTTTTATATTTTCTAATCGCTTCACAACATCTATTTCATCCGTTGTTGTCGCAATTCCTTTTTTACCTATCGCTTGTTTTGCACCTTCTAACGTATAGCCTTTTATTTTGACCAAATAATAGATATTCTTAAAACAATCAATATCATTTTTGGTAAATAATCTATTTCCTTTTTTGTTCTTTTTGGGTTGAATAATTTCAAATTCTTTTTCCCAAAATCGAATCAACGATGCATTTACATCAAAGGCTTTGGCAACTTCGCCAATCGAATAATATAGTTTATCAGGCAGGTCTACGTTCATTATCAGCGTTTAATCCAAAGATAATGACAATTTTTTAGAGTTTTGATAAATTTTAATGAAATCGTCTGGATCAACATCATTATAGAAATACATAATCGGATCTACAGGTTCTCCATTCTTGTGAATTTCGTAATGCAAATGCGCTCCAGTAGAAAGTCCAGTCGTCCCAACATAACCAATTACATCACCTCTTTTCACTTTTTGTCCGCTACGAACTTTCGCACGAGACATGTGAGCATACAAACTTTCGTAACCATTTCCGTGTTTCAAGACCACCATATTTCCGTAACCAGAATTAAATTCTGAAACTTTTACAGAACCATCTCCAGTTGCATAGATTGGTGTTCCCGTAGAAGCTGCAAAATCTAAACCTTTGTGCATTTTATTCACTTTCAAAATTGGGTGAAAACGAGATCCATAACCAGACGCTAATCTACTTACATATTTATCAGCAACAGGTTTTAGAACTGGCATTGATGATAAATTAGCATCTTTTACACCAGCCGAACGAAACACTTCGTCCAACGATTTTGATTCAATTTCGATTTTATCGATTAATTTCTCAATATCTTCTGCTGTATAATTGTCAATTTCTTTATTTACAGAATCGATGTTTTCATTGACACGCATATCATAAATCGTACGATAAATATTGCGATCTTTTTCTTCGATTTCTGTCAAAGCTTCTTCTACTTCTTTGAATTTTTTATGTAATTGCTGATTTTCATTTTCCATTCTTTCCAACTCAGCCAATAATTTGCTTTTGTCGTCTTTGAATTTTCCTGCTCTCGATGCGTATTCAGAATCATTAAAATGATATCCAATCATTCCAGCAGATATTGTCGATAGACATAAAAATAGTAATACGTATAATGCTGTTTTAGGAGTTTTTTGGACTCTTTTCTTCGCCCAACTCATTAAAAATTTCACAGAATTATACTTATAGTTTTTATTTTCCATTACTTAACCAACCTTTTATTATCTTTGTAAAACGTTTGCAAAGTAACGAATATTGTACGAGTAAACTTGTTAATCAAATGATAAAAATAATTTAATTAAATGAAATCCAAAGATATAAGAAAAGAATTTCTGCATTTTTTTGAGACAAAAGGCCACTTAATAGTAGACTCTGCGCCGATTGTTTTGAAAGACGATCCGACATTAATGTTCAATAATTCGGGGATGGCACAATTCAAAGAATATTTTTTAGGAAACGGAACTCCAAAAAGTAATCGTATCGCGGATACACAAAAATGTCTTCGTGTTTCTGGTAAACATAATGATTTGGATGATGTAGGAAAAGATACTTACCACCACACGATGTTCGAAATGTTAGGAAACTGGTCTTTTGGTGATTATTTCAAAAAAGAAGCAATCGCTTGGGCGTGGGAATTACTAACAGAAAAATACGGAATCTCTAAAGATCAAATTTATGTAACCGTTTTTGAAGGTGATAAAGGTGACGGAACATCATTAGATGAAGAAGCGTTAGAACTTTGGAAACAACATATTGCGGAAGACAGAATTCTTTACGGAAATAAAAAAGATAATTTCTGGGAAATGGGTGATATCGGACCATGTGGACCATGTTCTGAAATTCACGTAGATATTCGTCCAGAAGCGGATCGTTTAGCTGTTGATGGTAAAACATTGGTTAATATGGATCATCCACAAGTGATCGAAATTTGGAACTTGGTATTTATGCAATATCAACGTAAAGCGGATGGTTCTTTAGAATCTTTACCAGCGCGTCACATCGATACAGGTATGGGATTTGAGCGTTTAGCAATGGTTTTACAAGGAAAATCATCTAATTATGATACAGATGTTTTTCAACCAACAATCAATAAATTAGAAGAAATTTCTGGTGTAAAATACGGAACAGCAGAAAAAACAGATATCGCTATACGTGTTGTAGTTGACCATTTACGCGCCGTTTCTTTTGCAATTGCAGACGGACAATTACCATCAAACACAGGAGCAGGATATGTAATTCGTCGTATTTTACGTCGTGCAATTTCTTACGGATATCGTTTCTTAGGTCTTAAAGAACCTTTTATCTATAAATTATATCCAATCTTGAAAGCTGAAATGGGTGATTTCTTCCCAGAATTAGTAAAACAAGAAACAATTGTAACTGGCGTTATTCGCGAAGAAGAAGCTTCTTTCTTACGTACAATTGAACAAGGATTAAACCGATTAAATCAAATCATCGAGCAATTAGGAGATTCTAAAGTTGTTCCTGGTGATGTAATTTTCGAATTATATGATACATTCGGTTTCCCTGCAGATTTATCTCGTATTGTAGCAGAAGATCACGGTTTCACAATTGACGAAGCTGGTTTTGAAGCGGAGATGGCGAAACAAAAAGAACGTTCGAAAAAAGCAACTGCTTTGGTAACGGACGACTGGGTTATTTTAGATGACAAAGGAAACGAAACGTCTATCGCTTATGATAACACAGAAGCTGAAGTAAAAATTACACGTTACAGAAAAGTAAAAAATAAAAAAGGAGAATTTTTCCAATTAGTATTCAACCAAACGCCATTCTATGCAGAATCTGGAGGACAAATTGGTGATACAGGATCAATTTCTA
This sequence comes from Empedobacter sp. GD03797, assembly GCF_029842105.1. NCBI lineage: Bacteria > Pseudomonadati > Bacteroidota > Flavobacteriia > Flavobacteriales > Weeksellaceae > Empedobacter > Empedobacter sp. GD03797. Next base: position 77,826 of record NZ_JAOCFS010000004.1, on the reverse strand, counting down.
CTTTGAATGAAACAATTGAAGTTGTTGACACGAAAAAAGAAAACAACTTAGTCATTCATTTTGTTGAAACTTTACCAGAAAATGTAAACGCTACATTCAATGCAAAAGTTGACACAGAAAAACGTAACGAGACAACGAAAAATCACTCTGCAACACACTTAATGCACGAAGCATTACGCGAAGTTTTAGGAACTCATGTAGAACAAAAAGGTTCTTATGTTGGAGATGATTATTTACGTTTTGACTTTTCTCATTTCTCTAAAATGACAGATGAAGAATTGACAATTGTTGAGCAAAAAGTAAACGATAAAATTGCAGAAGCTTTACCATTAATCGAAAAAAGAGATTGTGATATCAACGACGCTATCGCTGAAGGTGCAATGGCTTTATTCGGTGAAAAATATGGTGATAAAGTTCGTGTGATTCGTTTCGGATCTTCAATCGAATTATGTGGTGGTACACACGTAAAAAATACTGCAGATATTCGTTTGTTCAGAATTTTATCTGAATCTTCGACTGCTGCTGGTATTCGTCGTATCGAAGCAATTACATCAAACAAAGCTATCGAAGCGTACAAAGATGCTGAGAAAAACTACAATGATGTTTTAGCTGCGCTTAAAACTAAAAATGACGCTGTAAAAGCGGTTCAACATTTATTAGATGAAAATGCTGAATTGAAAAAACAATTAGAATCGTTTGTTGCGCAACAAGCTGCTGCTGAAAAAGCAACTTGGAAAGCTGCTGTTAAAGAGATTAACGGTGTTAATTTCTTAGCGGTTAAAACGAATTTAGATACAAATGCAGCAAAACAAAATGCAATTGATTTGACAAAAGAAATCGAAAATGCATTTATCGTTGTTGGTACGAATGATGCAGTAAAACCATCGATTACAATTTCTATCGCGAAAAACCTTGTAGATGATAAAGGTTATAATGCAGGACAAATTGTAAAAGAAATCGCGAAACACATCAACGGTGGCGGAGGTGGACAAGCCTTTTTAGCTACTGCAGGTGGTAAAGAAGTTTCTGGATTAGATGCTGCACTAAAACAAGCAGAAGATTTTGTTAAATAACAAATCTCGATCATAATATTTAAAAGCGACTTGGTTTATCAAGTCGCTTTTTTTATTTTTATAATTCTATTTAGAATTAACACTTTTAACTTTTTTAATCTTGAAAGACATCAAATTATTGATTGCCGTAAGTATAGTTGCAATTGTTTGGGGAACAACTTTTCTCGGAATTCGTGTAGCTGTAGAAACTATTCCAGGTTGGTTTGTAGCTGGAATTCGTCAATTTTTGGCAGGGCTAATTATGCTAATTATTTTACTTTCGAAAAAGGAATTAAAATGGATTGGCTGGAAAAATTTGTCTTATCAACTTATATTTTCAAGTTTGATGTTAATCGCTGCAAATGGTTTAACTACTGTTGCAGAAGAAAATTTATCGAGTAGTTTAGCTGCATTAATTAGCGCAACCTCACCTATTCTCGTTTTTTTAGGAAGTATTTTTATTGGCTTACAAAAATTCAGTTACCGCGGATTATTAGGCGTTTTACTTTGTTTTGGAGGTGTAATTTTTATATTTTGGGATGGAATTCAAGAATTAGCAAATCCAGCATATAAAACAGGAATTATTTTACTTTTTTGTGCGATTACAGGTTGGGCAACAGGAACTATTTTCACAAAAAAAATGAATATTCAATCCAAAAATATTTCTCTCAATCTTTTTTACCAATTTATATTTGCTGGAATTGTACAAATTATTTTTGCTTTCGCTTTTACAGAAAATTATAATTTCGAGAATTGGAGTACAAAAAGTATTTCTGCCATGCTTTATTTAGCTGTTTTTGGTTCTGTGATTACGTTTTTTTCATTTCATTATGCATTGACCAAAATTTCGCCTATACAAGTTTCTATTCTTTCTTATTTCAATACGATTATTGCAATTATTTTGGGTTGGTTAGTTCTTGACGAGCAGATTTCATCAAAATTTATTGTCGCTACTATTCTAATTATTCTTGGTGTTTTTATTATTAATTATAAGCCAGAAATGTTCAAAACTAAACGTTTAAAAGCAGATTAAGAGTTGCGTAGTAAAATTTTTCTTAATATTTTTAACAAAACTAAACTACCTCATTATGATCGACTGGTACAAAAAAGTAGTTTTCGAAAACTACGCTAACTTCTCGGGAAGAGCCCGCAGAAGCGAATATTGGTATTATACATTATGTAATGTTATCATTTCATTTGTAATGTATATTCTAGTTATTATCTCTGTAGCTATTGGAAGCGATGGAGAAAGTCCTGGAATTTTATTTTACTTAATTTATGGAATTTTAATGTTGTATGCATTAGCAACTTTTATCCCTTCTTTAGCAGTTGTTGTAAGACGATTACACGACACAGGAAAAAGTGGTTGGTATTATTTAATTGGTTTAATTCCTCTTGTGGGAGCTATTTTATTAATAATAGCATTAGTAACAGATAGCCAACCAGGTTCTAATCAATGGGGACCAAACCCAAAAGAAACTGATGATTCTATCAACGAAATAGGAAACGATTTAATCGAAAGATATTAAAATTAAAAAGCGAGATTAATTCTCGCTTTTTAATTGAATTAATTTTATCCATTGTTTTAGATTATATCGTCTAAAAATTCCCAAATAACGTTGATTAAAAGAGTTCACCCAAATCGAATTGTCTTCACAATAAATCACAACTGTTTCGGTATAATCTCTTCTTCGGTAATTGTATTTATAAAAAATATTTCGTTCCGAATATTCAAAAAGAAACAAACCTTGTTCATCCAACGATTCTGTAAAATTATGTTGTCGCTGCGCTAATTCTTTGATTAAATTAATATTCTCACTCAACGATTTTGATGTTATAATTTCTACAAAAAATCTATCATTAATTGTCGTTATTATTCGGATTCCAAAAATTACAATCATTGAAATAAAAATAATATTGATTTCACTTGATGCATAAGCAAAAAACGAAACAAGTAAAAGCATCCAACCTAAATCCAAATAATTCCAAATTTCGAAAGGCAGAAAATATTTATCACCAACCTTTTTGAGTTTTGTTTTATGATGAAATGTGGAAAGATTATTTGTATTCATAAGTTATTAGATTTCTCTTAAAAATAAGAAATATTATCGAATTGGAATAATCTTAAATGAATAATAATTGATGTATTTTATTAAAACAAGAAATTTTAATCATAAAACACAAACATTCGAATCATTTTTGTAATTTTGCACCTCAAAAATTAAGTAATAAATACAATTCAATAAAATGGCAAACATTACATTCACAATGATTAAGCCTGATGCAGTTGCAAAAGGACACATCGGAGATATTTTAAAAGACATTACTGACGCTGGTTTCAAAATCAAAGCGGCTAAAATGACTCAATTAGCAAAACAAGATGCTGAAGCATTTTACGCTATCCACGCAGAGCGTCCTTTCTTCAAGGATTTAGTAGAATTCATGACTTCTGGACCAATCGTTGCTGCAGTTTTAGAAAAAGACAACGCAGTTGCTGATTTCCGTACTTTAATCGGTGCTACTAACCCAGCTGAGGCTGCAGAAGGTACAATCCGTGCTAAATATGCTGAATCTATCGATGCTAACGCTGTTCACGGTTCTGATTCTGACGAAAATGCTGCTATTGAAGCTGCTTTCCACTTTGCTGCGAAAGAAATTTTCTAATCGAATAAGATTACAAAACATTATACAAATCCTTCTGAAAATATTCGGAAGGATTTTTTTTGGCTCAAAATTTACTTACCTTTAAATCAAATTCTAAAATATGAAAAAAATAATTTTAGCCACATTTACAATCGCAGCTTTCGTTGTGTCAAGTTGTAAAAGCGAAACAGAACCTGTAAAAAATGAAGTAGAAAATGTAGAAGATTCAGTAAAAGTTGAAGCAAAAACTGCCGAAGAATCTATTCAATACGAAGGAGCTTACAAAGGAATTTTACCTTGTTACGAGAAAGATTGCAAAGAGGTTGAAATGGAAATAAAATTATTGCCAAACAAAGGATATGTTTATTCTACAAAACGTTTGGGGTTAGATAAAATGGCCATTATGACAACTGGAACTTTTCAGTTTAAAGAAGATGGAAATACAATTGTTTTTCCTGAAATTGCCAATGTTCCGAATGCTTTTTTAGTTGAAGAAGGAAAAATTATTCAGTTAGATAAAAATCAAAAGAAAATCGAATCGGCTGATTCTGCTAAATTTGTTTTGACAAAAGAAAAATAGATAAAAAGGTTTCGTAATGAAACCTTTTTTTTATTGTAATAATTTTAGATTTTTTGATAAGCTGAAATAAATTCAGTTTGATATCTATTCAAATACTCTACCTCAACTCCAATCGACAAACAAAGTTTACTTTTTCTTGATTGATGATTTTAAACTGAATTAAATGTTCAGTTTCTAATTTCTGGATTTCTATTTCGTCGTTTAAACTTAATTCTTTTAAGAAATTCATATCAATCGCTTTGATACGATGTTTTAATGTAATTTCAGGATCAATAGTATTCAAGCACCAATCCAAATATTTGGTGTTATTGGCGTGTTTTACGATATCCAAATCAGAGAATTGAACTTTATACTGAATAACTTCTGTTGGTTCAAAATCAATGTTCAAAATCGAATTCTCGATTTCTGTTGGTTTTAGATTAGGAAATCGTTCAATGTGAGATGAATCAAGTTGAAGAATATCCGGACGACGTTTTTCTGTATTGAAAACCGCCCACAAGCTTGAAGCTCCAATTAATTTTTTTCCATTTTTCTCAATCGTAAAATCACGAATAGATTTTGCACCTTTCAGCACCTCAATCCACGTTTTTACATCAACAAAATCTGTCCAAGAAGGTAATTCATCAATTTCTATTCGAAGTCGATTCATTACCCAAGATTGATTAAATTCTTGTAAATCAAAGAATCCCAAACCTCCTTTTATCGCATGTTCTGAAGCTGTTAATTGAAAAAGATTTGCCATTTCAGACAATTTCATTTTACCTGTCGGATCACATTGAGAAAAATAAATTTCCCAATTTTTCGTATAAATTGATTTAAAATCTTCTGCTATTGGCATCGATAAAGCTTTGAATCTATTATAGTGAAATTATTTTCCTAATTTCTTTTTCATATCCGCCATCATAACCGCAGCTACACCAGCTTCAACTCCTTTATTTCCATGTTTTCCGCCAGAACGATCAATTGATTGCTGTTCATTTTCGTCCGTTAAAACACAAAAAATAATTGGCATATTGTGTTTGATATTCAAATCTTTTACACCTTGTGTCACACCTTGACAAACATAATCAAAATGCGCTGTTGCTCCACGAATCACACATCCAACAACGATAATTCCGTCCAAATTTGGATGGGTTTGCGCCACTTTATCTGCTCCATAAATCAATTCAAAACTACCAGGAACTTGATATAATGTAACATCGTCAGGATTTGCACCCAAATCAATCAATGTGTCTTTTGCTCCATCGCGCAAATTAAATGTGATATGATTATTCCATTCAGATGTAATGATTGCAAACTTAGAGCCCGCTACATTTGGTAATTCTGCTTTATTATATTGAGATAAATTTTTATTTTCTGTTGCCATTTTGTTTAAAATTTGAATGGTAAAATTACAAAAATGATTTAGGATAAACTTTGATTTGAGTCAATAAAAAAAGCCGAACAACTTGTTCGGCTTTTAATTATCTTTTGAAGTGAATTATTTCGCAGTTTCAGAAGCGTATTTTAAACGCTCAATAAACTTCGCAGTTTCACCATTATTCGCATTTGGATATTTATCCTCTAAAGCTTGAAAATATTTTAAAGCATCAGCATCTTTACCTAATTCCATTGCAATTTCACCTGCCTTTGTGTAGTAAGTTGATTGTAAAGTTTCAACTTCTGTCGCTTCAGCAGCTTTTACATAGTAAGGTAAACCTTCTTCCAATTTGTTAGAAGCAACTAATGCATTTCCTAACATACCATATTTTTGCGCTAACATTACATTGTCATCAGTGTCAAAATCTTCTAATAATTTTACAGCAGATGCGTAATCTCCTAATTTATAATAAGAACTTGCCGCTTTGAAACGTGCTAAATTACCCGCATCAGTATTTCCATATTCATCAACAATTTGTTGTAAACCTTGGAAGCTTCCTGCGCTACCATTAAGAGCGACGTTAATAGAATCTTGATCGAAAAGACGTTCTGCTTGAACCATTTCTTTGAAAGCGTCATCCGATTTAGGTTCTACGACTAATTTTAAGTAAGCAAAATAACCTAAAACAGCTACAATAATTACTCCTAAACCAATACCAATTGCTTTAGCATATTTTTCAACAAAGAACTCTACGTTGAAAGCTGTTCTATCTAATTTTTCTACGAATTGCTCTGTTGCGAATTCTTCTTTTTTATTATTTTTTGCCATTTTAATAATTTACGAGGTTGCAAAAATACAATTTGGAACAAATATATCCAATAAATTTATTTACAAACAACCTTTTAGAATAAATATGCTACTGATAAGTTCAACATTTGTGGACGATTTTCTGTTCTATATTGTCCTTTTGATCCATTCAAAATGTCAGATCCAACTTTTCCTAAACCGAATTCGTAACGTAAATCGAATAATAATTTAGAAACTTCCACACCTGCACCAATTTGCATTCCGACATTAAATTCGTCTTGTTTTGCAGTTGTAAAATCTTTTACAGATAATTTATCATCAAAATAGTATGAGAAAACTGGTCCTGCTTGAACGTGTCCGATTCCTAAAAATCTTTTTCCAACATTTACAGGAATATCTAAACGTTTTTTAGTTACATCAAGATTTTGTCCATCAACATCATATTCGTTTTTGAATTGCGTATACAATAACTCTGGCTGAATGTAAATTCCTGCTAAAGAAACGCGCGCTAAAGCACCCGCTTGAAATCCAGCAGAAGCTTTTCCATCTCTCTTGAAAATATTTCCAGCATCTTGCCAAACTTTTCCTTTATCTGTATTGAAAACAGCTCCACCTTTGATACCAAAATCGATATTTTGTGCTGTAGCAAAATTTGCAGCTAAACCTACAATTGCAGTTAAAATTAATTTTTTCATAGAATTTTTATTTTTATTGATTTATTGTTGCTCTTTTAATAAGGCTTCTCTTAATTTCTTGAAAAGATTTGACGAATATACAAAATCAATTACATTTGGATTATCAGCCACCAAAATCTCCTCTTTTGTACCTTCCCATTCCAAGAAACCATTTTTTAAGAAAACAATATGATCTCCAATTTCCATCACCGAGTTCATATCGTGTGTATTTACAACGGTTGTTGTGTTATATTCTTTTGTGATATCATAAATTAATTGGTCGATAACTAAAGCCGTTTTTGGGTCAAGACCAGAGTTTGGTTCATCAGCAAATAAATATTTTGGATTATTTACAATCGCACGCGCAATTGCCACACGTTTTTGCATTCCTCCAGATATTTCTGACGGATATTTTTTAAGTGCTGTACGAGCTATTTCTACACGGTCTAACACTTCACGTGCACGTTTTTCGGCATCTGCATTTGACATATCCGAAAACATTTGCAATGGAAATTTTACATTTTCGACAATATTCATCGTATCATACAAAGCCGAACCTTGAAAAACTACTCCAATTTCTGAACGTAAACGTTGTTTTTCTTTGTAATCAAACTCGATCATATTATCTCCTTCGTACAAAATTTGACCTGAAGTTGGCGTTAATAATCCAATCAAATTTTTCAAAAAAACAGTTTTTCCAGAACCACTTTGACCAATAATCAAACTAACTTTTCCTTTCTCGAAAGTGACAGAAAAACCTTTCAGTACTTCTACTGCATCAAATGATTTTCTGATATCTTTTACCTCAATCATTAGCTCAAAATTGTTTGTGTTAATATTAAATTGATCACAATAATTGCTACTGATGTCCATACAACAGCTGTTGTTGCAGAACGACCAACTTCTAACGAACCTCCTTTTACTTTATAACCATAATATGCCGGAATTGTTGCGATAACAAACGCGAATACCATTGTTTTAAGGAATGTATAGACAAAGATTTTTGTTGCCATATTCATTTGTAAACCTGTAATAAAATCGGCTGCAGACCATAGTTTTGTAAAAACACCAATGTAGTAACCTCCTAATAATCCAAATCCGATAGAAATCATAACCAATAAAGGATTGAAAAATACACAGGCGATAATTTTTGGTAAAATCAAGAAGTTTGCAGAATTGATCCCCATTACATCTAACGCGTCAATTTGTTCTGTAACACGCATAGTTCCGATACTCGATGCGATGTACGAACCTACTTTACCAACTAAAATTAGCGACATAATGGTTGGGGCAAACTCTAACACCAAAACCACTTTGGTCGCATAACCAATGTAAGCATCTGGAACAGGAATAGACGCTCCCTGAAAGTTTTGCGCCATTTGTATTGCTACAACTGCACCCATAAATGTTGAGATAAAGGTTACAATTCCCAAAGAGTTGACACCTAAATCATATATTTCTCTAACGGTCAATTTCCAGAAAACGCTCAATTTTTGAGGTTTGCTAAATACTTTACCCATAAGCATAAAGTATGACCCTAAATTTTCGATTAGTTTCATTACGACAAAATTAATATTTTTATTGGAAAGGCTTTTTATTTATCTTGCACAATGTGAATTTAGAACATTTAACTTCTTATCTCCCTCATAATGCAGACTTGTATGTAAAAAAGTGGTTAGAAAATCATTTTATAACGTTAAAAATTACAAGAAGACGTGAAACTAAGTTGGGAGATTATCGCAAATTGGTCGAAAATAATCGTCATCAAATTACAGTGAATGGCGACTTAAATCAGTATGCTTTCTTTTTTGTTTTTACACATGAAGTGGCGCATCTCAAAACTTTTGTTCAGTTTGATTCGCGTAAAATAAATCCGCACGGAAAAGAATGGAAAACCATTTTTGGGCATTTATTATTAGAATCTCTTCACGTTTATCCCGAAGAATTGCAACCGTATATTCTTCATCATGCCAAACATCCAAAGGCAAGTTTAGGAGCGGATGTTAATATCTCAAAATATATTATAGATGATAAAAATCCTGCTCAAATTTATCTTGAAGATTTGGAGGATGGCACAATATTTTCGATTGGAAAAAGAATCTTTAAAAAAGAATCTAAACGAAAATTAAGGTATCTTTGTTTAGAGTTGAAAACCAAGAAAAAATATTTGATAAACGCAACTGCAACTGTAAATAAACTTTAAGAGACAATCATGAATAATAAAGATAACTATGCTGTTATCCTTGCCAGTGGTACAGGAGTGAGATTATGGCCTTTGAGTACGATTAAGAAACCAAAACAATTTCATGATTTATTAGGAATCGGAAAAACTTTTATTCAATTAACATATAATCGATTAAAAAAAATCGTTCCACAAGAAAATATTTTCATTGTAACTATTCAAGATTATAAAGAGATTGTAAAAGAACAATTACCTGATTTTGAGGATGAAAATTTTATCATCGAACCAAGAGTCATGAATACCGCAGCTTGTAATTTATTGGCCGCAATGACAATCCAACAAATTAATCCAAATGCAAAATTGATAATTTCTCCTTCAGATCATTTTATTTTTGATGAAGATGAATTTGTAGAAAAAGTAAATCTTGCTTTCGAGGATGCTGACAACGATCGATTGATTACTTTGGGAGTAGCTCCAACGCGTCCAGATATTAATTACAGTTACATTCAGTTCATTGAAAATACAACACCTATAAAAAAAGTAAAATCTTATATCGATAAACCTGATTTAGAATTTGCTGAATCTTTTATAACGAGTGGCGAATTTATTTGGAATACAGGAATCCTTATTTGGTCTGTAGATAGTATTGTAAAAGCTTTTCAACAACATTTACCTTCGATGAAAGAAACTTTGAAAAAGTATTTTGATCTTGATCGTTCTTTACAGAATACAGAAACTTTAAAACCTATTTACACAACGTTAGATGTAACTTCTATTAACAAAGGAATTTTAGAGCAAGCAGATAATGTTTATGTTATTCCGACAACTTTTGGCTGGAGTGATATTGGAACTTGGTCGGCAATCAACGAAAAGTATAAATATACAGGTGAAGATCAGGATGAAAATCACAATACGTTATTGTGTAAACATTTTTCTGGATACAACGCTAAAAACAATTTCATTTATTCTACACAAGATAAAGCAATTATTATTGACGGATTAGATAGTTATGTGGTTATTAATTCGGAGAAAGGATTATTGATTTGTCCTCGAAGTAATGTACAGTTTATAAAAACTTATGTGAGCGATTTGAAATTACAGAAAAACGGAGAAAAATATTGTTAAAATATAGCTACAAAGTCATTCAAGTTTGGATGACTTTTTTATTTGAAATCGATCGCTTTTGGATAAGCAACTTTCTGAATAATATAAATCGATAACATAAAAAATATACTCATGATTAATGTTGCAACAGGTAAATATTTTATCGAGTCAGAAGGTAAAATCATTGGTAAAATAACCATTGCAAAAGCAGGAGGTAAGCGTAAATTTGTTAATTTCAAAATAAACATTACGATAATCAAATCGATCAAGCCAATGATTAACCAATTATCAAGATAATGCGTTGTTAAACAACCAGTCATTGTAGCCATAAACATTACAAGAATACGTTTTAAACGTACAGTTAATTTTAATGTTGGATTATTTAAAGATTCAAAAGAAATTACAATAATAGGAGGAATAGCAGAGAAGTGTGCAAATCCACTAAAATAACAAGCCGCAAACCAAACTACACATAGTCCAATTAACCATCTGTTATGGCTTGTATAAATCATTGGAACCGCATTTTCAGTTGGTTTTAGTTTGAATATTTTTATTGATAGAAAAAGTAAAAAGACAAACAGAAATATTGCATATAGAAATACAAAAGATTCTGCATTTGTAACAATTGGTAATAATCCCGTAGCTAAAGCAGGTGCAAGTTGACTTTTAAAAATTTTCAAGACAATTAACATCGCAACTAATACCAATGCTAATTTGAATGATAGTAAAATTGGTAAAAAATTAATTCCAAATCCTAAAATAGCGGTTATAGATGGAAGTAAAAAAATATGAAATGGTCGTTGTAGCCATTTATTTTCTCGAAACGTTAAAATTCCGACAGATAATGCAGCGACTTCTGGTAAAATAATTTCTTTATCACCATAAATCATTGCTGTTCCAATCATGATTAAAATAAATAGAAAAGCGACGGAGTATGAGACGAAAGATTCTTTGTTACCTAAGATAGATTTCATGAAATAAATGTATAAAAAAAACCTTTGCAAATATACAAAGGTTTTTGTCGGGGTGGCAGGATTCGAACCTGCGACCTCCTGCTCCCAAAGCAGGCGCGATGACCGGGCTACGCTACACCCCGATTCGGTCATTCAAAAAAAATGCGGAGAGACAGGGACTCGAACCCTGGCATCGGTTTCCCGATGACAGATTAGCAATCTGCTCCATTACCGCTCTGGCACCTCTCCTGGTTTTTAATAAAACGTGTGATCCAGTCAGGATTCGAACCTGAGACCTACTGCTTAGAAGGCAGTTGCTCTATCCAGCTGAGCTACTGGACCGATCCAAAAATTCATTGAATTTTGTCGGGGTGGCAGGATTCGAACCTGCGACCTCCTGCTCCCAAAGCAGGCGCGATGACCGGGCTACGCTACACCCCGATTCGGTCATTCTTTACGATAAATCTTTCTATTTTCGGATGAAAATTTTGTCGGGGTGGCAGGATTCGAACCTGCGACCTCCTGCTCCCAAAGCAGGCGCGATGACCGGGCTACGCTACACCCCGATAGATTTCATTATCGTGGGTGCAAATTTAAGGCTACATTTGGGAGATATCCAAATATTTTTAAGAATATTTTTCCGAAACTTTCATATAGGTTTCCAAATCTTTGTCTCCTCGACCCGAAAGATTCAGAACCACAATATCTTGCGGTTTAAAATTAATTTTTTCTAAAGCTGCTAAAGCGTGAGAAGATTCTAATGCAGGAATGATTCCTTCCTCTTTTGTTAACATAAAAGCAGCTTCCAAGGCTTCATCATCTGTTGCATTTAAGAATTCTGCACGTCCAGTTTTGAACAAATGCGCATGTAAAGGACCAACTCCAGGATAATCTAATCCAGCCGAAATTGAATAAGGTTCAACAATTTGTCCATCTTTATCTTGCATCAATAATGTTCGACTTCCATGAATAATTCCTTCCGTTCCTTTGATAGTTGTAGCAGCAGTTTCTCCAGATTCTACGCCCAAACCAGCCGCTTCAACCGCGATTAATTTGACAGAATCATCATCTAAAAAATGATAAAAAGCTCCTGCTGCATTACTTCCTCCACCAACACAAGCAATCACGTAATCAGGATTTTCTTTCCCATATTTCTCTTTCATTTGCGCTTTAATTTCTTCCGAAATAATCGCTTGGAATTTTGTTACCATTGCTGGATAAGGATGAGGTCCAACGACAGAACCAATGATGTAAAAAGTTTCAGGATTATTAATCCAATAACGAATTGCTTCATTTGTTGCATCTTTCAAGGTTTTACTCCCTGATGTTGCTGGGATTACTTCTGCACCCAACATTTTCATTCGCGCAACATTTGGTGCTTGACGAGCAATGTCAATTTCTCCCATAAAAACGATACATTCTAATCCCATCAATGCACAAACCGTAGCAGTTGCAACACCATGTTGTCCAGCGCCAGTTTCGGCAATAATTTTGGTTTTACCCATTCGTTTTGCCAAAAGTACTTGACCAATCGCATTGTTGATTTTATGCGCTCCTGTATGATTCAAATCTTCTCGTTTTAATAAAATATTAGTGTTATATTTTTTGGAAAGATTTGGAGCAAAATACAATGGACTTGGTCGACCAACGTAATCTTTTAGTAACAAATTAAATTCGTTTTTGAATTCGTCTGTATCGACATATTTTGCTAAAGCTTCTGATAATTCTTCACAATTATGATGTAATAATTCTGGAATAAATGCTCCTCCAAATTCACCATAAAAACCTCTTTCGTCAACTTCGTATTTCATTTTGTTTCTTTTTTAATTTTGTTCAATTCGTCCATCAATTGTATCGATAAACTGTTTTACTTCGTCAGTTTTTTTTATTCCTGGTGCTGACTCAAAACCACTATTGATATCAAATCCAATACATCTCGGATGTTGAAAATTTTTCAAGATAAATGCATCTTCCAATGTTATTCCTCCACTTAATAAAAAGGGTGTTGATAACTGATAGTTTGTTAACAATTGCCAATCAAATTTTTTTCCTGTTCCGCCATAATCACTTGATTTTTTATCGAAAACAAAACTATCAACAACTTGTTGATAAGTGGTTAATTGTTGAAAATCTTCAATCGATTTTATACCAACAGCTTTCCAAATTTTAAAGTCTAAAAAGCTTTCATCAGTTAGTAATCGTTGATGTTTTCGATTGATTAATTCTTCACAAAATCTTGATGTTTCATCACCATGCAATTGCACAACATCTAATTTATATTGTTCAACTTTTTCAAGAATATTTTCAATAGATTCATTCACGAAAACACCAACTTTTTCTGCATTTGGAAAAACTTCAAAAACAGATTCATCTTCTACAAATCGTTTTGATTTTGGATAGAAAATAAAGCCAACATAATCAGGTTCGACTGCTGCAATTTCTTTGAAATTTTCGATGTTATTGTTTCCACAAACTTTTACTTGAAAACGTTTCATTTTGATTCTTTTACAAATTGTTCAAATGCTAAACTAGGATTTTCAGCTTTCATAAAATTTTCACCAATCAAAAATGCCTGAAATCCAGCTTGTCTTAATTCTTTTACTGTTTTAGGATCAGAAATTCCACTTTCCGCAACTTTGATTAAATCGGTTGGTAATTGTTTCAAAATTTGTTTCGATTTTTCAATATCAACCTCAAAATTTTTCAAATTTCGGTTGTTAATCCCGATCAAATCGATGAATTCATTCACTTTTTCCAATTGATCTTCCGAATGCAATTCCAACAAAACTTCTAAACCAATTTCTTTAGCTGTTTTCGCTAAATGATAGACTTCATCTTTCGTTAAACATTCTGCAATCAACAACATCAAATCCGCACCAATTGCTTTCGTTTCGTACACTTGAAATTCTTCAACAATGAAATCTTTACGCAAAACTGGAATATTCAAAACTTCTTTTGCTTGTTGTAAATCATCAAAACTTCCGCCAAAAAATTGTTCATCCGTCAAAACAGAAACAACAGAAGCTCCATATTTTTCGTAACCCGAAACAACTTCTTTTACGTTTGCATCTTTGTTGATAAAACCTTTTGAAGGAGATTTTCGTTTAAATTCTGCAATAATTCCAGATTTTGTATCATCTAAAATTGAAGCTTTCGCAGATTTTACAGGAAGCAAGAAATTTTCTGAATTTCTAAAACTTTCGATTGATTGAGTTTTCTGTTTTTCTAGAATTTCAACACGTTTTTGCGCGACAATTTCGTCTAATATCGTTTTCATGGTTTCATTAATTTTTGGAATACATTCAAGGCATTTTTACTGTCTAAACTTTCGTTCGCAATCGCTACACATTCGATTAAATCTTTGGTTGGATAAATTGTTTTAAGCGCTAAAGCTGCGTTTGCTAAAACAACTTCTTTTTGTGCTTGAGTTGAATTTCCTTCTAAAACACTCAAAAATATTTTAGAATTTTCTTCGATTGATTTTCCTCCTTTTATCTCATCAGGTTGAAGAATGCTTAAACCAAAATCTTTACTTTCTAAAACAAATTCACCCGAATTGTTGTACACTTTTGTAGGCGATGTCAACGAAATTTCATCATAACCAGCCAGAGCAGTCGAAATCGAATAGTATACACCCGAATTTTGCATCACATAATGATATAATCGCGCAGTTTTGACATCGTATGTTCCCAAATTTTGGAATTCTGGTTGAACTGGATTCACCAAAGGTCCCATTAAATTGAAAAATGTTTTCACCGCTAAACCTTTTCTAATCGGAGCAACTTTCGCTAAAGCTGGATGAAAAAGTGGCGCATGTAAAAATGTAATTCCAACTTCGTCGAACTCACGGTTCAATTTATCTTGATTAACAGAAAATTCGTAACCAAAATTATCCAACATATTCGAAGAACCGCTCACAGACGACGCTCCATAATTTCCTTGTTTGATAATTTTCTCGCCAGCTCCAGCCAAAACAAAACAACTTAATGTCGAAATATTGAAGGTGTCTTTTCCGTCACCACCCGTTCCTACAACATCAATCGCTTGCTTTGGCAAATCAACTTTGATACATAAATCTAACAACGCTCGACGATAGCCTTTTAATTCCTCCAACGTAATGTTGCGCATATTAAAAATGGTTACAAAAGAAGCTAATTCGACTGCCGAATATTTTTCTTCCGAAATTTCCACCATAATTTGATACGCTTCATCTTCGCTCAAGGTATAATTTTCGAATAATAAATTTAATAATTTTTTCATCGTTTTAAGCTTCTAACCAATTCTTAATCATCTCATCTCCAAGTGACGTCAAAATAGATTCTGGATGAAACTGAACACCACGGACATCATAGGTTTTGTGACGCAAAGCCATGATTTCTCCTTTTGGACCAATTGCTGTAATTTCTAATTCTTCAGGAAAATCTTCGTTCGAAACTACCCAAGAATGATAACGACCAACTTCTAATTTCTTCGGTAAATTATGGAATAATACTTCGTCTTTTATTACTTCAATCGTAGATTCTACACCGTGAAAAACTTCTTGTGTGTTTAATAATTTTCCTCCAAAAACTTCTCCGATTGCTTGTTGACCTAAACAAACGCCAAAAATAGATTTCGTTGCAGCATATTTCTCGATGATTGGTTTCAATAAATTAGCTTCATCAGGAACTCCTGGACCAGGAGAAAGTAATATTTTATCATAATTATTTACTTCTTCCAAAGCGATTCCATCATTACGAACAACGGTAATATCATCGGCGAATTTCTTTAGTGAATGCACTAAATTATAGGTGAACGAATCGTAATTATCGATAACTAAAATTTTCATAGTTTATAGGTTTTGAGCGATTTCTATTGAGCGACGAAGCGCTCCTAATTTATGATTGACTTCTTGTAATTCATTTTCTTCGACCGATTTGGAAACAACTCCAGCACCAGCCTGAAAATATAAGGTGTTTTGTTTGCTGACGAACGTACGAATCGCAATCGCCATGTTGATATCTCCGTTAAACCCTAAATAGCCAATTCCGCCACCATAAACGCCACGATTTTGATTTTCGTAACCGTCTAACAATTCCATTGCTTTGAATTTTGGTGCACCAGAAAGTGTTCCGGCAGGAAAAGAATCTGCAAAAACTTTCATTGTATTCACGCTTGGATCCAATTGCGCAGTAACTTTCGAAACCATGTGAATCACATGCGAGAAATACTGAATTTCTTTGTATTGTGCGACTTTTACATCAGTAGAATTTCTACTCAAATCGTTACGTGCCAAATCGACTAACATCACATGTTCCTCGTTTTCTTTTGGATCGGCGATTAATTTTTCGGTTAATTCTTTGTCCAAAGTTGGACTTCCTGTTCTACGAACAGTTCCTGCAATTGGATGAATTTCTGCATGATTATTATTGATGATAATTTGCGCTTCTGGCGAAGAACCGAAGATTTTATAATTTCCATAATCGAAATAAAACAAATAAGGCGAAGGATTTACCGAACGTAAAATGCGGTAAACATTGAATTCATCACCCGAAAATTTTTGTTTGAATTGACGAGAAGGAACAATCTGAAAAACATCTCCACGGAAACAAGACTGTTTACATTTTGTCACCATTTCTTTGAATTCATCATCTGTTAAATTCGATTGAATTTCAGATTCGACATTAAATGGATATTCAACAATTGATTTGTTATGAACAACACTTTTAATTTCAGAAAATTTAGAAGCTGTTTCATCATTTTGATATTCGATAAACTGAATTTCGTTGTGAAAATGATTGAAGACCACAATATTTTGATAGAATGAATATGAAAATTCTGGGATCGTTGCTTCATTTCCTTTAGATGAAAATTTTACTGTTTCGAAATGAGGAATCGCATCCCAAGCAATGTATCCGAATAAACCATTTACAGGTAAATTTTCTCCATTTTGAATGATAAACTGACTTGTAAATTCTTTGAATTTTTCTGTCAATTCTTGACCATTCAATGCGTATTCTTTTGTTTCTCCATTTGCATACGTTTCATTCACCATTCCGTTTGTAACCTTAAAAGTCGCGATCGGATTTAGGCAAATAAAAGAGTTAGCATCTGTCTTCGAATGATAGTCAGAACTCTCTAATAATAAGGCATTCGGATAAATATCTCGCAGTTTCAAATAAAGCTGAACAGGAGTCGTTAAATCCGCTAAAACAGTTTCTTTCTGTATGTTAAAAGTTAAATTCATTAGTTAAATATTTAGGTTTAGAGCACAAAAAAAAGGCTTGTCGGTTACGACAAGCCTTTTCTACATATAACTGCATAGAGGTCTTACGAACCAACGTTTTGTTGTTCGATATTCCACCACCAGTTATTTGTAAATAATGTTTTCATTGGGACAAATTTAGAAAGGATTTTGAATTGTACAAATTATTTTTTGATAAATTTTTTAGTTGAGTGAACAATTGATATTTTTGAGTGAATAATAAAAACACAAACAAAATGGAATATAATTATAACAATCTGATTGTTGAGGTAGAAAATAAAATTGCGTTAGTTACTTTAAATCGTCCGCAAGCGTTAAATGCATTGAACAAAGATTTATTAGATGATATCTCAAACTTTTTTACGGATGCGGATTCAGATCCTGCTATTCGAGTAATTATTTTGACTGGTTCTGGTGAAAAATCTTTTGTTGCTGGTGCTGATATCAAAGAATTTGCAAATTTTGATGGTCGTCAAGGAGAGCAATTAGCTGCAAAAGGTCAAGAAAATGTTTTTGATAAAATTGAAGATTCTAAGAAACCTGTAATTGCGGCTGTGAATGGTTTTGCATTGGGAGGAGGTTTAGAATTGGCGATGGCTTCTCATTTTCGTATTGCATCAACCAATGCAAAATTAGGATTACCAGAGGTTACATTAGGTTTGATTCCTGGTTATGGAGGAACGCAACGATTGCCAAAATTAATTGGAAAAGGTCGTGCAATGCAAGCAATTATGACGGCTGATATGTTTACGGCTGAGCGCGCATATGAAATTGGTTTAGTGAACGAAGTCGTGGAACAAGCTGAATTAATCAACCGAGCGAAAGAAATTGCGACGAAAATTTCTAAAAATTCTTCTGTAGCGATTCGTCATGCGATTAGAGCGATCAATGCATCGGATAAAGACAATGGTTTTGAGGTTGAAATTGAAAGTTTCGGAAATTTATTTGACGAAGAAGATTTCAAAGAAGGAACAACGGCTTTTGTTGAGAAAAGAAAACCTAATTTTAAGTAAATTTTAATTTAAAATAGTTCATATAAAAGCTTCAAGATTACTTGAAGCTTTTTAATTTTACATCATGAAAAAAATAGTTGTTGGATTCATTTTGATGATGAGTTCTGTTGTGTTTTCACAAGAAATTTATCAAGTTATAGCACAAGAAGGATTGACTGTTAGAACAAGTCCGAATGGAAAACGAATTGGTAAAATTCCGTACGGTTATCCCGTTAAAATTTCAGAAAAAGGTGAAGCGTTTGCAATCAAAGATAATGGGAAAGCAAAAAGTGGAAATTGGATGAAATTGGATGTTAGCTCGTCTAAATTAATTCTGGATGAAGGTGTTAGTGACTCTTCTGTTCAAGGCGATTTGTATGCATTTAGTGGTTATTTAATCACGCAACAAAATTTTGTCAATCAATTCGAAACAGAAATTTCTACACACCCAGCTTTTAGCGAATTTTATTTAGCTACAGCTTATAAATGTTTCGCAATTAAAGGCGATTTTTTTGGAGATGGCGTGGTGGATTATTTATATCGAATGATTGATACAAAAGGAAATGTACGTTTATTTATAGTAAACAATCTAAAAAAAGGAAGTCAAATTTATGGTTTGGGAGGAGCAAAAGATCCGTTCAAAATTACAAATTATGATTTCGGAACGTTGATGATGATTCCGAAAGGAACGCCACTTTATTCGAATTATAAAGATGGAGTTAAACGAAATTTAAATGGAGTTTCTAAAAATGAAATCGTAACTTTAGATTATGATGCGATTTATGTGCATCAAGATAATGCGAAAGAAGGCGGATTTATTTACCGAAAAGATGGTAAATGGAATTGGTTGAATCAAAAATAAAATAATTATGCAAAATATAGAAGGTAAAGTAGCTTATATAACGGGCGGAACAAAAGGAATTGGATTAGGAATTGCAAAATCATTGGTAGAAAATGGTTTAAAAGTAGCAATTTCTGGACGAAATATTGATGATGTTGAAAAAGCGCGTCACTATTTAGGAAATCAAAATGTGTTGGCAATTCAGTCGGATGTGAGACATTTCGAAGATGAACAAAATGCAATTGAGCAGATTATTTCTGCGTTTGGACGTTTGGATATTGTCATTGCAAATGCTGGTTTAGGGAAGTTTGCTCCAGTTGATGAACTTTCTTTAGAAGATTGGAATGCGATGATTGATACAAATTTGACGGGAGTTTTTCATACGATAAAAGCTTCAGTTGAAGCATTAAAAGTTTCGAAAGGATATTATATTTCGATTGCTTCTTTGGCTGGAACAAATTTCTTTGCGAATGGAGCTGGTTACAATGCTTCGAAATTTGGCGTTGTTGGTTTTACGCAGGCTGCGATGTTAGATTTGAGAAATTATGATATCAAATGTACAACGATTATGCCTGGTTCTGTGACTTCAAATTTTAATGATCATGTGCCAAATTCTGAGGATGGATGGAAAATTCAGCCCGAAGATTTAGGACAAATGGTCGTTGATTTATTGAAAATGAATCCAAATGTTTTGCCAAGTAAAATAGAAGTTCGTCCTACGAAAACAAAATAATTTAAAGATCTCGATAAGAGATCTTTTTTTATGAAGAAAATATTTCGTAATTACCAATAGTTTACATAGTTTCGTGGAAAAATAAGAAATACAATAAAGGTATTTTTTTAATGAATCCTTTTTAATGAGTTTTAAAAAATCAGTCAATCATTTTCGTCGTACAATTATGCGTCGATTAACAGGAGGAATAGGTGATGGTAATTTACCAAAAGTAGACAAAGAAAAACCTCTTGAACTTAATAGAGTGCTGATAAACAGACCCAATCAGCGTCTGGGGAATATTCTATTGATTACACCTTTGATTCAGGAAATTATCCGATATAATCCAGATGTTAAAATTGACTTATTTGTAAAAGGAAAGGTCGCTCCGATTATTTTTGAGAACTATCCTCAAGTTGATCAAATTATAGAATTACCTAAAAAACCTTTCAAAGAATTGATTCAATACGCTAAAGTTTGGCTAAAAATCAAGAAAAAGGATTACGATTTAGTGATTAATGTTGATAAAAATTCATCTTCAGGACGACTTTCAACTTCTTTTGCGAATTCTAAATATAAAATTTTCGGAAATGAATTTGAAATGAATTTGAATCAAGAAATTCATATTCATCAAGCACAATATCCAGTTCATCAATTCAGAAAATATTTAGAATTATTTAAAAATCAAGAAGAAACTCTAAATATTCCAACTCTAAATATTCAGTTAACAGAGCAAGAGTCTACAAAAGGAATAGAAATGTTAAATGAATTGATTCAAGATCCTTCAAAGAAAACACTTGCATTTTTTACGTATGCAACTGGTGCAAAATGTTATGATGAAGAATGGTGGACAGAATTTTACAATTTATTTCATCCAAAATATTCGCAAGAATATAATTTAATTGAAATTTTACCTGTCGAAAATATTTCGATGCTAAATCATAGATTGCCTACTTATTACAGTAAAGATGTGAGAGAAATTGCAGCCGTGATGAAAAGTTGTGAATTTGTGATTGCAGCCGATTCTGGTATGATGCATTTGAGTTGTGCAGCGCCTACAAAAACAATTGGTTTGTTTAAAGATCAAAGCTTCTTAGAGCGTTATAAACCTTATGGAAACGGGAATGCTGTAGTCTTGATTAATAATGAAGATAAGGGTATTCTTATTCAAGAAATGGATAAATTATTGGTTTAAAAAAGCTGTTTTTTATCATTAAATAAAGTTTGTATTGGTTTGATATGAAATAAATTAGCTTCAACAAAAATATTTTAATTTCGTTTGATTATTTCATAGCTTTGTCCTCTGAAATAATTTAAAAATGTCAACAGAGTTTACAATTATCATCCCAATTTATAATGAGGAAGATAACTTGATAAGATTGGAAGAAACAATGAATCAATATCTGTCAAAGTCAATAAAACAGACTGAAATTTTATTGATTAATGATGGTTCTAAAGACAAAAGTTTGGCTCTTATCAAAGAGATTTGTAATAGAAATCAAGCTTTTCATTATATTTCTTTTGACAAAAACTATGGTTTATCTGCTGCTATAAAAGCTGGTTTTGATACAGTGGAATCAAAATGGGTTGGTTATATCGATGCTGATTTACAGACTGATCCAGAAGATTTCAATAAATTATTAGCGTTAGCAGATCAATATGATTTGGTGACTGGAGTTCGTGCAGATCGCAAAGATTCTTTCGTGAAAAACATGTCATCTAAAATTGCCAATTCTATTCGTAGAGCATTTACCAATGATGGAATGGATGATACGGGTTGTCCATTAAAAGTTATAGATGCTGAAAAAGCGAAAAAAATTCCGATGTTCAAAGGATTGCACCGTTTTTTACCAGCTATGATTTTATTACAAAATGGAACGGTTACTCAAGTTCCTGTCAAGCATTTTCCTCGTATTGCAGGCGAATCAAAATTCAATTTATGGAACCGTTTATTAGGACCGTTAATGGATTGTTTTGCATTTGTTTGGATGAAGAAAAAATACATCAATTATAAAATTCAAGAAAGAGCGTAATGCCAAATTGGGTTATCATCAGTATTGGTTTTCTTGCACAAGCACTTTTTTCGAGTCGTCTTATTTTACAATGGATTGTTTCCGAAAAGAATAAGAAAGTTCTTACACCAAAATTATTTTGGGAAGTTAGCTTGTTTGCCTCTGTTTTGCTATTTTTATATGGTTATTTACGTCATGATTTTTCGATTATGTTGGGACAAACATTGACGTATTATATCTATATAAGAAATATTCAACTTCAAAATCATTGGAAAGAATTTCCGAAAATAGTACGCATTTTCTTGTATATTTTTCCTGCATTAATTGTTTTATATGGTTTCAATAACGGAATTTTTGATGTAGATTTATTATTCAAAAACGAAAAAATTCCGATGTGGCTTTTATCTTTAGGAGTCGTATCTCAGGTACTTTTCACATTTCGTTTCGTCTATCAATGGATTTATTCCGAACGAAAACACGAATCGCAATTACCAATGGGATTTTGGGCCATTAGTTTAACAGGATCATTGTTGATTTTAACTTACGCGATTATTCGAAAAGATCCCGTCTTATTTGTTGGTCATTTTATGGGATTTATCGTTTATGCTCGAAATATATTAATCAAACGAAAAGAAAAAAATGGTTCAGTGGATTAAGCAAAATTCAGTTTTATTTTTAATCATCGTAACAATTTTGATGTTGTTTGTCAATCTTGGCGTTTTACAAACGAACATTATGGAAGCTCGAAACATTATTTCGGCGCGAGAAATGGTACACGATGGAAACTGGATTTTTACTACGCTTAACGGCTTGCCTCGCTATGAAAAGCCACCTTTACCAACTTGGATTACCGCTGCTTTTGGAAGTGTTTTTGGTTTCGAAAACTTTTTTTGGTTACGCATTCCAGTTGTTCTAATTACCATTTTATTGGTCGTTTGGTTCTATAAAACATTAACGCATTTCGATTTAACAAAACAACAAGTTGTTAATTCTTCATTGGTTTTAATTACTTCATTTTACGTGTTTTTCTCTGGAAGAGACAACAATTGGGACATGTACACGCATAGTTTTGTGATGGGAGCGATATTGTTTTTAGTGAAAGAATTTCAATCATCAAAATTTAATTTTTTCAACTTTATTGCTGCATTTTTCTTGTTAGGATGTTCGATAATGAGCAAAGGTCCAGTTTCGTTGTATGCGTTATTTTTACCGTTTTTAATTGCTTATTTTATTGTTTATAGATACAAATTAGGAAGAAATTTAGGAATCACAATTTTAACGATAATATTAGGTTGCGTTGTAGGATTTGCATGGATGATGTATGTCAAATACTTTGATGCAGAACATTTTTTAGCAGCTTCTCAAAAAGAAGTAAACAATTGGCACAGTTACAACACTCGCCCAATTTATTATTATTGGAGTTTCTTTACGCAATCGGGTTTATGGACAATTCCAGCTTTGGTTAGCTTGATTTATCCTTATCTAAAAAATAAAGTTGCAAACAAAAAAGCTTATCAATTTGCTTGGTTATGGACAATTTTATCGGTGGTTTTATTATCTGTAATTCCAGAAAAAAAATCAAGATATTTATTACCAGTTTTAATTCCATTAGCGATGAATATTGGCTTTTACATCGAATATTTACGATTAGAATTCAAAAATTTATCAAATAAAACCGAACGATATTTTACCAATTTTACGTTTGGTTTATACGGAATAATAGGAATTGCGATTTCAGTTGGTGTTTTTATTTATACAAAAGATCGTTTGTCAGAATTTTTAATTTGGTCGATTCCTTTTGCTGTTGTTGGATTAATTTTAGGAATCTCAATTTTTAAAGGATTGAAGATAAAATCATTTGAACAGATATTTTACTCAACTATTTTATTGATGTGCTCGGTTGTAGCATTTGGATTTCCACTTTCTAAATT
The DNA here is from genome assembly GCF_029842105.1 of Empedobacter sp. GD03797. Taxonomy (NCBI): domain Bacteria; kingdom Pseudomonadati; phylum Bacteroidota; class Flavobacteriia; order Flavobacteriales; family Weeksellaceae; genus Empedobacter; species Empedobacter sp. GD03797. The sequence continues at coordinate 53,739 of NZ_JAOCFS010000004.1, read as the reverse complement.
AACTTTTTCTGAAGAGTTGTATGCTTCTGCTAAAAATCTAAAGAAATTAGAACAACAAAATCAAATTAAAACATACGAATGGCAAAGTTTTGTTCCAGAAATAGTGTTGGATTATGGGACTTCAATTCATGCAATTAACGATGGAAAGAAAACTATTTTCCCGAAAGAAGAGAAGTTTGGAATGTTAGCTAGTCCGTCAGATTCTACTTTTTTTGCTAATCATTTTAATAATTATTCAATCAAAAAAATTGGTGTGGTCGATTTGAATCATTCTTCAAAAGATCAAAAAAATTATAACGATCGTATTCAAAGAAACTATTATTTGATTCAAAAAAAGTGATTAAATTTCGAGTAAAATTTTTAGCTTAAATTTTCGTTATTCTAATAAAATCTTTTGCAGTTTCGGATTCTATTTTTTCTATGTTTTTGGTTAGTGAACAGTTTTGTTTTTGCTCAACATTTTGGGTGGAAAAATCCTAATTTTAAACAAGATTCTGTTCAACTTTCTGATACGATAAAGCTGAAAAATAAAGGAATTTTATCCGAAAAATTTCAAATTTTAGATTCAACAGGAGATCCAATTTCAAAAGAATTTTATACGATAAATTTCGAACGAAACGAAGTTTATTTTAATTCATCAATTGCCAAACAAATGGTGAAAATTCAGTATTTTGTTAATCCAAAATTAGCCGAATCTATTTTTTATGCTAAAAATCCGAACATTATTGTCAACGATGCGAAACCAGTTGATATTTTTCATCAAATAGAACCTAATTCAAAACAAGCGAACAAAGATGTTTTTGATGGTTTGAATAGCAAAGGTTCGATGGTTCGTGGAATTCGTTTTGGAAATAATCAAAGTGCGTCTGTGCAATCTTCGTTGGATTTAGAATTGTCAGGAAAATTATCAGATGATATTACGGTAAATGCGGCGATAGCAGATAATAATGTGCCAATAGAATCGGATGGTTACACACAAAATTTGCAAGAATTTGACAAAGTTTATATTGAATTAGCGAGTAAAAATTCGAAAATTCGAGCTGGTCATATTGATATTAATACAAATCAAGAAAGAGATTTTTTCAATCCATTTAATCAAAAAGTAACAGGATTACAATTATCAACTCAGTTGAAAGGCGAAAAATCCTCGACCAATATTTTTTCTTCGGGAAGTATTACACGAGGAGAATTTATGCGCGTTAATTTTGTTGGACAAGACGGAAATCAAGGTCCTTACAGGCTTTCTGGAAAAAATAACGAATTGTATGTGATTATTATTTCGGGAAGTGAAAAAGTATATATTGATGGCGTTTTGTTGGAGCGAGGAGAGCAAAATGATTATGTGATTAATTACAATACGGGCGAAATTTCTTTTACTTCAAATCGATTGATTACCGCAAATACGCGCATTAATGTGGAGTATTTGTACAATTCTCGAAATTATTCACAAGTTTTACTTTATGGAGGCGCTGAATACGAATCGGAACGATTAAAATTGTCAGGTTTTTTCTTTTCTCAAGGAGATTCGAAAAATAATTCGCTTGGAAATGATTTGACAGATGCTGAAAAGCAAATTTTGGCAAATGCAGGAAATGATCCTGATAAAATGTACACAGTTTCTGCTGAGAAAACGACCTATGATTCGAATAAAATTTTGTATCGAAAAGTAAATCAAAATGGTTTAGATATTTTTGAATATTCGACGGATCCAAACGATGAATTGTATCAAGTGGCTTTCACGTATGTTGGAGCTAATCAAGGAAATTATCGACAAATAAATGCGAATCAGAACGGGAAAGTCTTTCAATATAACGAAGCAATTGCTGGCGTTTTACAAGGTGATTATGAACCAATAAAGCAATTAATTTCACCTAAAAAATTGCAAATTTATACGTTGAATGGTCAATATCAATTGAAAAATAATGGAAATGTTGGTTTTAATTTAGGTTTGAGTAATTATGATCAAAATTTATTTTCTTCGATTGATGATCAAAACAATTCTGGTTTAGCAACTCGTGTTTATGGTGAAAAAACATTTTCTTTCAAAAATTGGAAAATTACACCTTATGCAGAATGGAATTTTATCAACAAAAATTATAAAAGTGCCGAGCGTTTACGAGCTGTTGAATTTGCACGAGATTTTAATTTAGATCAAGAATTAAGTGGTGTTAATCAGAGTTTTATCACAGCGAAAATTAATTCATCTTGGAAAGAAAAATTTACTGCGCAATATAAATTCGATTATCTTGAAAATACTGGTTTGTACAAAGGTTTGAGAAATCAACTTGATGCGAATTACAAAACTGAAAAAGATGAAATTGTTGCGCAAGCAAATATTTTGTCAACAAAAGCAACGTTTCAAAATACCAATTTCGCGCGTTATATGGTGGATGGAAAACGAAAAATTGGAAATAAATTTTGGGTTGGAGCAAGAGTTTGGGGCGAAAATAATGACATGGATGATTTGACAAAAAATCAAAAATCAGATTTGAGTTTTAAATGGAATGAATTTCAATTGAAAGGAGGTTTTGCAGATTCGATAGGTCATAAAATTGATTTGACGGTTTATCAACGTCAAGACGATTCGGTTCGTTTAGGAACTTGGCAAAATATTCAACAAAGTAAAGGCGCTATTTTTAATTCAACTTTAATCCAAAAACAAAATCATCAATTAAGTTTAAATTTCCATTATCGACGAGTTAATTATCAATTTTTAGATGCGCCGAACGAAGATTTTATGACAGGAAGCGTGAAGTGGTACAAAGCTTTTTTCAATCAAGGTTTGCAATTAAATGTAGATTATGAAGTGGGAAGCGGCGTAGAACCGCAGCGTGAATTTCAGTACGTAAAAGTTTCGGATGGAATGGGAATTTACAAATGGACGGATTATAACGGTGATGGAATTGAGCAAATTGATGAGTTTGAAGTGGCAGAATTTATCGATCAGGCAAATTATATTCGTGTGTATACGAATACAATTGAGTATTTGAAAACGAATAAAAATCAATTTAATTTTACGTTTCGTTTTCGTCCAAAACAAGTTTTCAATACCGAAAATGAATTTTGGAATCGTTGGATGTTTCAGCAAAATATCTCGGCAAGTAATTCGTTGCGCAAGGAAGGAACGACGTTAGAATGGAATCCTTTTACCAATTCTGCTCAAATTTTAGGCAAAACAAGAAGTATTCGTTCATCGATTTTCTTTAATCAAGGAACACAATATAAATGGTCGTCGAATTTTATTTACAATCAACAACAATCCCAAACCTATGTTTATACAGGTTCTGAATATCGTGATTCGGACAGTTATTTGTTGCAAACGCGTTATAAGATTTTGCAAGATTTAATCGCAAGTTTCGATACCGAATATATGGTGATTAACAGCGATTCAGAATTATTTTTGAGTAGACGATATAAGTTAAATAATCTTCGTTTATCACCAAAAATTACTTATCAAACAGAAAAAAATCTTGTTGCGTCATTGTTTTATAATTATCAAAATAAGAAGAATGTTTCGGGTGAAGAGCATTTAAATCAGTCGGATTTGGGAACAGAAATTCAATGGAATAGTTCGGATAAAATGAGTATGTTGGGAAGTTTTAGTTTTATTAACAATAAATTTATCGGAAACCAAGAATCTGTTGTTGGAAATCAAATAATGGAAGGTTTGCGCGCTGGAAATAATTTTGTTTGGCAGTTACAAATTCAACGACAAATCACAAGTTTTTTGCAATTGAATATTTCGTATGATGGACGAAAAACTGAAGAAAATAAACCAATACATACGGGAAGTGTACAAGTGCAGGCTAGGTTTTAAAATAATAAAAGACGATTTTATAAAATCGTCTTTTATTATTTTTCTACATTCTATTTACTTCATCCTGATTTCCAGTTTCGCGATTTTTTACCGATAATTTATTACTTCCGAATTTATAATTCAATCCAATTCTTATGCTTTGCGAATCCCACACATTTGCAAAAGTTTGTACGATTCCATTATTATTTTGCGATAAATATTCTTGCGCTTTGAAAATATCTGTTGCATTCAAACTCAATTCTAATTTTTTATCTAACATCAAATATTTGAACGAAAGATTGAAATGTGCATAAGGTTTTAGTTTATAATTTTGGAAAGTTTCTCCAAAATTTTGAAAATAAATCAAGTTAATAAACATTGTTTTTTGTTGATTAAGTGTAAAATCATTTGTCGAAAATAATGAACTCGACCAACCTTTGAATCGCTTAGAAGAAATTGCGACATTTGAGCTCGAATATGAAACTTCAAAAGTAGTAACGCTTGACCACCATTTTGTAGGATTAATTGTCATATTTTGGCTCAAACCAAAGCTATCCGAATCTACAAAATTCATCCAAACAAAAGTATTATGTTTTGTGTTCTCATCAATGATTGAAGCTTGATTGACACCATCTCTCAAACTTGAATAATAAAGTCGCGTATCAAACTTTTTGTAAGTAAAAGTAAGTTCTAAATTGTGTGTAAAAGCTGGTTTCAAGAAAGGATTTCCTTCGTTGTAAACATATTCGTTTTGTATCATTCGAAAAGGATTTAAACTTTCGTAATTTGGACGATTGATGCGACGCGAATAATTAATTCCTAAACTTTTGCTTTTATCAAAAGTATGCAACAAATAAAATGACGGAAACAGTTTGATATAATCTGTTTTGTTCGTTTGATTATTTTCTCTCGAAAAACCTTCTGTTTGCGTTGCTTCTAATCTCAAACCAGCTTGCATCTGCCATTTTTCTCCAAACTTTTTACTTCCGTTCAAATAAATTGCTTCGTTATTTTCTTTGTATTTGAAAAGATTCGACAAATTTTCATCAAATGTATAGTTGTAATTTTCGTCTGCTTTATATGCTTCAACCAAATTATTTGATTTTGATTGCGAAAATTTAGCACCAAAACTCCAATTGAAATTTGTTAAAGGAAGTTCTACATCAATTTTTGAAGAAAAATTCTCAATTCGATTGTTTAAATTACTTTTTCCACCAAAAAAAGAATCTTCTATTAACTGATTATTTTTGTAAGAATTGGTTGCATAAGTTCTATTCATTGGAGATGAATAATTGGCGTAATCGGCATCAAACGAAATTTTTTTACCTAATGAATCAAGTGTAAATTCTGAATAAAGATTGACCAAAGATTGATTTGTTTTACCATTTTCGAATGAATTTCCTTTATTTGTTTGATAAACTTCGTTCGCTAAATTCTTGAAAAACATTTCTTGTGGATTTTCTGAATTATATTTCGAATTGTTGAACGAAAATTTAGAGCCAATTGTCCATTTATCGGTTAATTTATAATCAACAGAGAATCGTCCTCCAAGATATTTGTTGATATAATCTGTGTAAGAAATGTTATGTCTGCGCGCGTCAGAGAAAAATAATTCGTTGTTCCATGTTCTTAGAAATCTTCTATCTCCAGCATTCAACGAAGTCTGAATTGTCCATTTATCTTTTTGTAAATTGTAAGCTGCATTGTAGCGTTCTGTGTTTCTTTTACTTCGCGTATATGATGCGCCAACAGTGGAATTCCAGCTATTATTTTTTATTTTTTTTGTTACAATATTTACAATTCCACTATTTCCTTCTGCCTCGTATTTTGCAGGGGGAGTCGTAATGACTTCAATTTTTGAAATATCAGAAGCGCTCATACTTTCTAGATAATTAATCAAATCCGTTTGCGACATATAAGTTGGTTTATCATCAATCAAAACCATTACAGAATTTTTTCCAGAAACCGCAATATTGTCATTTGTTACATTCAAACCAGGAGTGACGCGCAAAACATCCATTGCAGTTCCGCCAGCAGCTGAAGTAGAATTTTCTACATTGAAAACAAAACGATCGATTTTTCGCTCCATGATTTTCTTTTCCGCTCCAACGACAACTTCTCTCAAGTTTGTAGATGTTTTAATTTCAATCTTTCCTAAATCGATAGAATTATTCAATTGAATATCTTTCTGAAAAACAATTTCTTCAAAATAGTTGATTTCAAATTTGTACGTATTTTTCTTTGCTTCAATAGCGAACTTTCCAAGTTCATCTGTTGTTAAATTGATGATTGTATCTTGATTAGATAAGGTTATATCAACATAAGGAAGCGCTTTGTTTTGCTCCATAACTTCGCCTGTTAAAGTATAATTTTGAGCAAATAGAAAACTTGAGCTAAATAAAATGATAAGTTGAATAAATGTTTTCATGTTGAATTAATTTTAAACAAATATTCTCCAAATCGATTCTTTTTGAACTTTAAAATCGACAAACCCTATTATATTATCGACGAATTTGATTAAAACAAAAAACCTCGAGAATCTCTCGAGGTTTTTTGTTTAATTTATTTTTCCTTCATAATAAACAGGATTTCCTTTTTCGTCGAAACCAATTATGGTTAATTGATAATCTTTTGGTTTATCGTTGTTGAAATATTCGATAATCGTTTCTTTATTTGGTTCTGAGATTAAATTTGGATTCCAGTAAAGAGTTTTTCTATTATCATTAGAAATATCTTTATATAAAGTTTCGTAATCGTCATTACTTAAAAAAGATGTAGTTTTATCATAACCTTTTACAGACAAAACATTAAGGGATTTTGAGGAAGAACTATCTCCCATATTACCTCTTCTAGTATAGATAGCAATTGCATTTCCAAGTAAACCAGCGCCTTTGAAAATTTTTACCATTGCAATATCATTTATATTAATACCGCTAAGAGTTTCGTTAGAAAGTCGCATTTCATCTAAATAAACGGTTGCATTTCCGTTTCGAATCATTGGTGTTATAACACCTTGTTTTAGAGTAGTAGTTAATCCGGGTACTCTTCCAGCTAAAAAATCAAAAATATTATTGGAAGCATTAGCATTTTGATTATCATTCACAAAATCAATAACCGTTTCATTAATACTTTTGAACATTGAGCTACTTAATTCATTGTTCATTTTTTCCGTTTTCGAAACAATTTGAGCTTTTACAATAGCTTCTTTTAGACGAATACTTTTGTCATTTATAATTTTATTTATTTTGATTTGTTCTGTTTGTGTTTTCTCTTCAGTAAGATTTTCATTTGATTTTATTTCTGTTAAAATATAATCAGTTGTAGGAAAATTAGAGTTAAATTTTATATGATTATATAAAGGTAGAACTGATAAAATAATCTTATCTTCTTGTTTTTTAGCTTTTTGAGATTGATTATTTAAATAATAATAAACATTAAAGTTATCATACGAAATAAAATTCTTCAATTCGAAATTTCCGTTAGAATCTGTTGAGGTAGGAATTAAAAATTTTTCTGAACCAGGATATTCTATGAAAAGGTTTAAGTCTGAATTTTTTAAATCTTGACCATTTAAATAAGCTTTTCCTTTATATGATAAATATGAACTCGAATTAGTGTTTGGTATTTTTTTAGAATTATTCATAAGGTCTTGCCAATTGTATCTTTTCCATTCTTCTGAAATTAATAAAACATCTAATGCTTCTTGATTATTCTTTTCCTGAAAATATTGATTTGGATTGTAGATAGGATTTATAATATCTTCGGTTAGCCAAAGAGAGGAAATAAAATTATTACTATGACTAGTTTTATCATTGATAACAGCTGCTAAAATTTGAGGAGTTTCAGATTTTAATGTAATAGTATTTATTGTTCTTGCTTCGTTATTAGTATCAAAATTGAGGTTAGGTTTTAATAATGTTTTATTATGGTTAATAAAGGCTAATCGTTGAGCTACCATATTATCATTAGCATCAAAAACGTAAAGTTGTAAAATTCCGCTATTTTTACTAAAGCTTGTATGTGGAATTTTTTGAGAAATAGTTTGAATATTCTTGGTGAATTTTACTGAATATACAATAGTATTATTAATTGTACCTATAACTTTATACCCTAATAATTGTTGGGTAATTCCTATACTTTTTAGTTGATAACCAATTTCATTTCCTTCATTAATTACTTTAAATGAAATACCATCTTTTTTAGCAATTGGCAAATCAATAATTTGTTGATTTCCTTTTTCATCATTTACTTGTAATTGGTAAGTTTTATTTGGTTCTGCACGTAAATAAAACGCAGCAATATTTTCATCAAGATTATTGAATTTAATTATTTTGGTTGAAGGATTATTTTTTTCGAAAACAAAACCATTCCATTTTTCTGGTAAATCTCCAATAGATTTAAGTCTCACAGCAAATTTAGTTGTCTGATTTTCTATAAATGTTCCACCTTCAGGATAAACAGAAGCATTCCATTTTAGATCATTATTTTTAACTAATTTTAATTTAGACTTGGGATTGTAAATTAAAAGCGGTTTTATGTATTGAAAATCTTCAGAAAAATAAGTCATATAAGTTGTATAAGCTCTTATGTAATAGACATTTTCTTCTAAATCATCCTTAAGAGTAAAGCTTCCATCACTTTGACCACTAATTATTGGCAGTAGTTTTTTATCAATTAAAGTTTTATTCTTGTCATATAATTCGACAAAAAGATTAGTCGAAATATTACTTTTTTTGTATCCATCAAATACAAATGCCTTAAACCAAATATTTTCTCCAGCGATATAATCCTCTTTATTGAATAAGATATAAACCTTTTCTTGCGCATAATTTTCTTCAAGATTTTTAATAGCTAAATCAAGTTTGGTTTGTGCTTTTGTAAATAATGAAAATATCGAAATGATAATGAGAAAATAGAATTTCATTTATATTAATTATTTGGTTTTGTTAAGATAACAAAATAATCAATACTTTGAAATAGTAAATTATACAAACCAAAAAACCTCGAGAGATTCTCGAGGTTTTTTGGTTTAATTTATTTTCCCTTCATAATAAACAGGATTTCCTTTTTCGTCGAAACCAATTATGGTTAATTGATAATCTTTTGGTTTATCATTGTTGAAATATTCTATTTCTGTGTTTTCTCCTGGAGCTGTATACAAATTAGGATTCCAAAATAAAGTGCTTCTTATATCATTTGGAATATCGTTGTAAAGCGACTCGTAATCATCATTGCTAAAATATGGCAGAGATTGATTGTAGCCACCAATCTGAATTAAATTATTTGGTAACATCGGCGTGTTATCAACTGGCGCATCACTTCCTCGTTTCGAATAAATTGCAATTGCATTTCCAAGTAAACCAGCGCCTTTGAAAATTTTTACCATTGCAATATCTCTAGGATTAATGCTGGTTATATTATCCGCAGTCATTTTCATTTCGTTCCAATAAATTGCAACCTCAGAATTTCTGATTTTAGGAACTCCGTTAGAAACCGTTAATCCTGCAACTCGTCCAGCTAAAAAGTCCATAATATTTGTATAACCTTCTATTGGCTGAGATTCGTTTACAAAATCTATCACAGTTTCGTTTATATTATTGAACATTCCGCTACTTAATTCATTGTTCAGCTTCTCTGTTTTCGTTTTTTTGTCCGCTTTTACAACAACTTCTTTCAAGCGAATACTTTTATCATTGATAATTTTGATGTTCTGTTTATACGTATTTTGCTTCTCGACTTCCTCTTTATTCGTGATTTCTTCTAATAAATATGGCGTTGCTGGCAATTTAGATTTATAACTTGTGCTTTTATAATTTGGTACAACAGATAAAGTTAAAGTTCCATTATTGGCAGATTTTCCATTTTCCGAATTCAAGAAATAATTCATCGCCATTGGTCCATAATAAAACAAATTATTCATTTCGAAATTACCTTCGTAATCCGTATCAAGCGAAGCAAATTCTTTTCCATTATTTTGCATTTTATAGATAATACTCAACGAAGCATTACTCAATTCTCTTCCGTTATTATACACTTTTACTTTGTACGAAAGATATCTACGATCATTGTCAATAGTAGGTTTTACGATATTTCCAACCACTAAATCTTCCCAATTAAATCTTTTCCATTTTTCTGTTATTAGAAGTGCATCAAGATTTTCTGAGAATTCATTATTTTTAAAATATTGTGTCGGATGATTAATTTTCGAACTAAAATCTCGCGTCAACAACATCGCTGAAATTAAATTATCTTCATCATTATTTTTTTGATCTTTGATAACAGCCGAAAAATTAATTTCTTCAGGATATTTTACCTTAATTGTATTTAATTCTCGCGGATTTGTTGTTGTTTCGAAAGAAATTTCTGGTTTTTTGTATGATTCTTTTGGATTGATAAATATCAAACGATTGGCAACTTGAATATCATTTGCATCAAAAATGGCAATGTTCAAAATACCTTTATCATTGTCTAAAACCTCTTTTGGAACATAAGTAGAAACCGATTCCACACTTTTTACAATTTGAGAACTCATCACAAGTTCGTTGTTAATTGTTCCAATAATTTTATAATTCAATAAAGGATTTTCTTGATTGATACTTTTTAATTGAATCACAATATCTTTGCTATTTCGAACAACTTTTAACAGAATTCCATCTTTTTTAGCTTCGGGTAAATCAATAATTTGTTGATTTCCTTTTTCGTCATTCAATTGCACTTGATAAGATTTACCTTCTTCTGCTCTCAACGCAAAAGTCGCGACGTTTTCATCTAAATTATCAAATGTTGAAATTTTATTGGCAGGATTATTTTTCTCGAATACAAAACCATTCCATTTTTTTGGTAAATTTCCGTCTGACTTTAGTCTTACAGCAAATTTAGTTGTCTGATTTTGAATAAAATTCCCACCTTCAGCAAAAGCTTTCGCATTCCATTTTAAATTTGGATTTGGAACAAGTTTTAGCTTAGAATTTGGATTAAAAATTTTAATTTGATTGATGTATTGAAATTCTTCTGAAAAGAAAGTCATGTAAGTTGTATAGGCTCTTACAAAGTAAATTCCTTCCTCGTTTTCGTTTTTGGTATTCAGTGTTCCATCACTTTCTCCGTTCACAACAGGAACCAATTTTCGGTCGATTAATTTTTTGTCTTTATCGTATAATTCAACAATAAGATTTGTAGAAATTAAGCTCGGTTTGTAGCCATTTAATGTATAAGCTTTAAACCAAATATTGTCGCCAGCAATGTAATCTTCCTTATCAAATAATAAATAGACTTTTTCTTGAGCATAATTTGTATCCAGACTTTTTATGGCCGTTTCCAGTTTTGATTGCGCAAAAGTTGTAATCGAGCAAAAGTATAATGCGAGTAAATAAATATATTTCATGCGAGAATGATTAATCAAATAGAATGAATTTGAACTCTTAAAATTATCATTATTTAGACGATTTTCATTCATACTTTTTATTAAAGTTTATCATAACTTTTGATTGAATGATGATTTTTCTTCTCGAATAATGTTAATTTTTGTTAATGAATTTAATTAAAAGACATTAAATAAAAAAACCTCGAGAATTTCTCGAGGTTTTAAATTTATAAAGAAATGTTGTTGGATTAGATTCCGTCAACAATTGCATTTAATGTTGCAGATGGACGCATTGCAGCAGTTGTTTTAGCAAAATCTGCTTTGTAGTAACCACCAATATCTTGAGGTTTACCTTGCGCACCGATTAACTCTTCGTTAATTTTTGCTTCGTTTTCTTCCATAGCTTTTGCAACAGGAGCAAATTTAGCAGCTAAATCAGCATCTTTTGTTTGATTTGCTAACGCTTCTGCCCAGTACATTGCTAAATAGAAGTGAGAACCACGGTTATCAATAGTTCCTAATTTACGACCTGGAGATTTGTCAGTCGCTAAGAATTTAGCATTTGCTTCATCTAAAGCATCAGCTAAAGTTTGAGCTTTTGCGTTTCCTTGTGTTTGAGAAACGTGCTCTAAAGAAGCTTGTAATGCTAAGAACTCACCTAAAGAATCCCAACGTAAGTAACCTTCTTCTACGAATTGTTCGATGTGTTTTGGAGCAGATCCTCCCGCACCAGTTTCGAATAATCCACCTCCGTTCATTAACGGAACAATAGATAACATTTTAGCAGAAGTTCCTAATTCTAAAATCGGGAATAAATCTGTTAAGTAGTCACGTAAAACATTACCAGAAACAGAAATAGTATCTTTTCCTTCTCTTGCACGGCTTAAAGTTTCTTTCATAGCATCTTTAACGTCCATGATACGAATATCTAAACCTGTTGTATCGTGATCAGCTAAGTATTTTTCAACTTTTTTGATGATTTGTTGATCGTGAGCTCTTCCTTTATCTAACCAGAAAATTGCTGGAGTATCAGATAAACGAGATCTATTAACCGCTAATTTAACCCAGTCTTGAATAGGAGCGTCTTTCGTTTGAGACATTCTGAAAATATCAGAAGTTTCAACTTTTTGCTCTAATAAAGTGTTTCCGTTTACGTCTTCAACTTTGATAGTTCCGTTTGCAGGAGCTTGGAAAGTTTTGTCGTGAGAACCATATTCTTCCGCTTTTTGAGCCATTAATCCAACATTAGGAACTGAACCCATTGTTGTAGGATCTAAAGCTCCGTTAGCTTTCATATCGTCTACAACAGCTTCGTAGAAACCAGCGTAAGAACGGTCTGGAATGATCGCTACAGTATCTTCTTCAGCACCATCTTTGTTCCACATTTTACCTCCGTTTCTTACCAATGCAGCCATAGATGCGTCAACAATAATATCAGAAGGAACATGGAAGTTCGTAATTCCTTTATCAGAATTAACCATTGCTACACGTGGTCCGTTTGCTAAATCAGCTTCAATTGCAGCTTTAATTTCTGCTTCTTGAGGTTGACCTTTGATTTTTTCGAATAAATCTGCTAAACCATTGTTTGGATTAATATCTAATGCTTTGAAAGTATCAGCATATTTTACGAAAACATCTTTGAAGAAAGTTTCAACGATTGCTCCAAAAATAACTGGATCAGAAACTTTCATCATTGTTGCTTTTAAGTGAGCAGACAATAATACGTTTTTATCTTTTGCTTCTTGAATTGCTTCTTGAACAAATGATCTTAAAGAGTTTAAGTTCATTACAGAAGAATCAATTACTTCACCAGCTTTTAAAGGCGCTGCTGATTTTAATTCTTGTACAGAACCATCTTCTCCGTAAAATTTGATTGTATATTCAGTTGCGTTTTCTAACGTAGTAGAATTTTCAGTACCGTAAAAATCACCAGATTTCATATAAGCAACTTCTGTTTTGCTATCTGTAGCCCAAGCTCCCATTTTGTGAGGATTAGCTTTTGCATAGTTTTTAACAGCTTTTGGTGCACGACGGTCAGAGTTTCCTTCACGTAAAACTGGGTTTACAGCAGAACCTAAAACTTTTCCGTATCTAGCTTTAATTGCTTTTTCATCTTCATTTTTTGGTTCAGCTGGATAATTTGGTACAGCAAAACCTTTCGCTTGCAATTCTGCAATCGCTTCGTCTAACTGAGGAACAGAAGCCGAAATATTAGGTAACTTAATGATATTTGCTTCCGGAGTAGTCGCCAAAGCTCCTAATTCTGCTAAAGCATCAGGAATTCTTTGTTCTTCTTTTAAGAATTCTGGGAAGTTAGCTAAAATACGTCCAGCTAAAGAAATATCTGGAACTTCGATTGTAATATCAGCTGTTTTCGTGAATCCTTGTACGATTGGCAAAAATGAGTGAGTTGCCAACATCGGAGCTTCATCCGTAAGTGTGTAATGAATTTTTGACATTATGTTTTAAATTTTTTTGAGACTATTTTAATAATAGTCAATTAAAAATACATCTTTTCAATTTTGAATGCAGATACTGCAAACTTTGCAAATATACAATATTTAGCAGATTAAGTTGACCATAAATCAATCATTTACACTAATTTTAGTATAATTTTTAACATGATTTTTGATAGGTCGTCAAGTTGATAATTTATTGAAAGAAAATTGTTCAAGTTGATAATTTTTGATTGATTTTTTTTTCAACTTCATGTATAAGTTGACTTTTGAGAAAATCGTCTTTTCAATTCTTCTTAAGAAACCAATTTTTATAAACTTAGTTTCTTTCTTAATTTTGCATAAAACAATTCTTTTGAAACAAAATTTAGCGACAATCGCATTTTATAATGTCGAAAATTTTTATTCTAAATCTTCAGACGAATCTTTTTTGCCTAGTAATTTTATCAAATGGAAAGATAATCGTTACGATACAAAGGTAAATAAGATTGCATTTTGCATCTCTAAAATTGGCAAATTAGAAACGAACGAATTACCTTATTTGGTTGGATTGGCTGAGGTTGAAAATGAAGAGGTTTTGCAAGATTTGATTCAAAATGATTTTTTGAAAGATGGCGATTATAGAACACTTTTATATGAATCATTAGATGAACGAAAAATAAATGTTGGATTAATTTATCGTCAACAATTTTTTGAAGTTTTAGAAAGCGAACCAATTAGATTTATCTTTAAAGATCAGTATGATACAAAGTCTTATACACGTGATATTTTATATGTAAAAGGAAATTTAGTTGGCGAAATTGTTCATCTTTTTATTGTTCATTTACCTTCTAAAATTGATAAAGAAATCAATCAATTAAAACGTCAACATATTTTTAAAACAATTCGAAAAAGAATTAACGATTTGTTAACCGAAAATTATTCGGAGAAAATTGTTGTGATGGGAGATTTTAATGATTCTCCAACAAATTCTGACTTAATTGATGAATTGGATACACGTTCCAAACAAGAAGAGATAAACCGAAACGAATTATTCAATCCAATGGTCAGTCTACAATCGTATAAAAGGGGTTCGATGATTTTTAAAAAACAATGGATGTTGTTTGATCAACAGCTTTTTTCGAAAGGATTTTTTGCTTCTCAATCAAATTTAGAATATATAAAAACAGATATTTTTGATGCTGATTTTTTGAAGAATACAGGCGGAAAATCAACTGGTTTGCCATTCAGAACTTTTGTTGGCGGAAAATATTTCGGTGGATATAGCGACCATTTTCCCGTTTATACCATTTTAAAATATTAAATTTGTAGCGGTATAATTTTTAGAATAGGTGAGAATCCACGAAAATGGTCAGGTTGAGATTGACGGAATCGATAAGTTGATTCTGAATGCCTTTATGGATAATGCTAACATACCTGTTTCACAATTAGCAAAAGAATTAGGTATATCAAATACGGCAGTTCATCAACGCATTAAGAAATTAGAGGCTTCTGGTGTGATTGATTCGACAAAAGTAATTGTAAATCCTGCAATTTTAGGCTATTCAACGATGTCATTCGTTGGTGTTTTTATGGACAAACCTTCTTCTTATAAATTAGTTGTGAAAGCTTTGGAAGAAATTCCAGAAGTGGTGGAAGCTCATTTTACAACAGGAAATTATGGGATTTTCCTTAAAATTTTGAGTCGTGATAATCTACATTTAATGAATGTGTTGAACAAAAAAATTCAGCAAATTGATGGGGTTACACGTACAGAAACTATAATTTCGTTGGAGCAACCAATAGATAGACAAATAAAACTTTAATATACAAAGATGAATATTAATCAATATTTAGACTCGACGTATCTTAAAACACCTGAACAAGCAGGTATTTCGAATTCTGATACATTAGATATGGTGCATAAGTTGGCACAAGAAGCTATTGATAATGATATCTATGCAGTAATGATTCGTCCTGATTATGTGAGATCAGTTCGTGAATTATTGGATGAGAAAAAATCGAATGTTGTTTTGGGAACTGTAATTGGTTTTCCTGAAGGGACTTACGATTTGAATGAAAAGTTGAGAGAAGCGCAAAAAGCAATTGCTGATGGAGCCGATGAATTAGATTTTGTAGTCAACTACGAAGCATTCAAAAAAGGTGATAGCGATAAAGTAAAAGAAGAAGTAGAAGCTGCAACATTAGTCGCATTGCGTGAAGGTAAAGTTGTAAAATGGATTATCGAAACTGCTGCTTTAACAGATGAACAGATTGTTGATATAACACAATTAATTCGTGATACTGTTTTAGAAAAAGCAGGTGAAGAAAATGCATCAAAAGTTTTTGTAAAATCTTCTACAGGTTTTTATAAAACTGAAAATGGAGAACCAAATGGAGCAAACGAGCATGTTATTAAATTAATGCTTGAAAATTCAGGTTCGCTTCCAGTGAAAGCTTCTGGCGGAGTTCGCACAACAGAAGAAGCTGAAAAAATGATCGCTTTAGGCGTGAAAAGAATTGGAACTTCGTCTGCTTTGGCGATTGTAAAAGGAGAGCAAGGAGCAGAAGGTTATTAGAAAATTTCTACATTATAATACGTTTAAAAGTCTCAATATTTATTGGGACTTTTTTTATTCATTAAAAATAAGCTTCCTTTTTTAGTTAATTTCTAAAAATACTTAAATAGCATATTGTATTTCATTATTTTTGGAGCCCTAAAATTATAACTTAATTTATATCAAGTGATTTGATTAAAAATGGTCGTAATTTTGCATAGATAACATTGATAAAATAGTATAGACGTATGTTGTTGAATAGTCGTAAAGTTTACAATAAAAAAAGTTTTGAAATTGGTTTGACAGCTTTCGAGCTTAATAGTATTAGTTTAATTGAAGATTGGAAAAATGAATTTTCAATTAACGATTATTATGGTATTATTTGGTCTGGTTCTAAAAAATTTATTCATAAAATAAATGGAAAAGAATATTCGATTCCTAAAAACCATTTTCTTTTTATAGCTCCCAATATCTCTCAAGATTTTGTGAAACAAACTAGTCGTACTGATGCTTATTATATCGTTTTTAAACAAGAATTTTATTCGAAATCAATCGAAGAGAATTTGAAATTAGAAAATTCTACACTTTTTTCGCGAGATATCATAAATATTGTTGAGAATACAATTTGTTCTGCGCCAATTTTTGAGGCTAATTATTTGCAATATTTCTTTACTGCATTCGAAAATGAATTAGATATGAAGCTTGCTCATAATCTTTTGGAACGTATTATTATCAATGGTCAAATGGAAACATTTGATATGCAGAGCCAATTTATACAAGATGATTTTGATGTAGAGTTGGCAACTAAATTCAAAAAACTATTGCAAGAAAATGTCAATGAAAACAAACAAGTATCTTTTTACATTGATAAACTTTTTATTACAAAAAGAAGGTTAGATAAAGCAACTCAAATCGTTTTTGGAAAAACAGCAAAAGAAATGATTGTGGAAGAATTGATGAAAAATGCAAAGATTTTATTAGTCAACTCAAAAATGTCAATAAAAGACATTGCGCTGGAACTCAATTTCCTCCAAGAGACCAATTTTACGGCGTTTTTCAAAAAAAATACTGGGATTTCTCCGACTAAATTCAGACAAAGCACTCCGAATTAAATAGTTAGAAATGTCGTTTTTCATCATCTTTTGGTATGATTTAATCTTTTAAGAACAAAAACATCTTCTACATTTGCAATCGCATTTGAGAATAACCAATCTTAAATATATAAACTACCAGATTATTTAACAAATATTTTTTAATAAATTTTTAACAAATTATAAAATGATGAAAAAATTAGCATTTATTTTAACGATTTTCTGTGCATTAGTTTCTGGAATGGCTTTAGCTCAAAAAACAGCTTCAGCAACATTGAATGTAAAATTATACCCAATTCAAACTATTCTTATTGGTACTGATAATACAGTTAACTTAGAATATCAAACAAAAGAAGATTATTCTAACGGTGTTACAAAAACTATGAACGACCACTTAATTGTATATAGTACTGGTGGTTTTGCTGTAAAAGTAAAATCTGAAAATGAAAACTTAGTTTTTACAAAAGGTTCTACAACAGATAACATTGCAGCTAATACAATTAATTTACAAGCGACTTTAGGTACTGGAAATGTATTAAATTCATCTTCTTTCAGTAAAGTTGTTTTAGATAAATCAGACAAAAACTTGATTTCTAGTACAGTTGGTGGTACAGATTTAAAATTCAACGTTGCGTATAACGGAAAAGGAAACAACGATTATGTAAACAAATATTACAATGTTGAGAATCCTAACGTGTATACAACTAATGTAACTTACACAATAGAAGCACAATAATATAAAAAAATAGGAAGTGGTATTGAAAAATATCACTTCTGTTTTTGCTTATGAAAGTTCTTCGTTTTTTAACAATCGTTTCTTTTTTAGCATTAATCATTTCAACTAAGATTAGTGCGCAATCAGGTATATCTGTAAGTCCACCAAGGACTTATTTTGCGTTAAATCCTGGTGAGTCTGAGCGTAAAAAGATTATGGTAACCAATGTAAGTGATGTACATACATTAGAGTTATCAGTTTCTTTTAATGATTGGAAGTATGATGAATTAGGAGCTAATGTAGTTTCTGAAATTAATACTTTACCAACAAGTAATGCAAACTGGATCACAGTTTTACCGAGTAATACATTTACACTTTTGCCAAGAGAATCGAAAGAAATAGAAGTTCTGATGCAAGTTCCAGAAAAGATAAATGCAGAAAGTGTGCATACTACGATGATGTACATCACGCAAACAAATCCGATCGATGGACAAAACAAAAGTGGAGAAAATATTAAAATCTCGATTCGTACAGGTGTCAAAATTTATCAACGATTAAATATTGCGCGTGATACAAATGTTGAGTTTACAAATTTTGTTTACGATAAAACTGAAAATCGTTTGGTGTTAAATATTTCGAATGATGGAAATGTTTGGAGCGAAGGAACGATTAGAAATGAAATCATTAATCAAGAAAATGGTCAACAAATAAAATTGCAAGATGCAGTTTTTTATAGTTTACCAAATGATAAAAGAATTGTATATATACCATTGCCAAAGGATTTGCCAAAAGGTTCGTATATTGTTACCTCAACTTTAAGTTTTGAGAAAGATGATCAATTGAAAATTGCTGAATTGACGTTCTCAAATGATAAATAATAATTTGTTTCAGAAAATAGTTTCAACAATTACAGTATTGTTGACAATGGCAGTGTCTGCTCAGTTTACGATTAATGCGCACAATAACGGTTGGGTGCAAGTAAATGGAAGTAGTGGAGTTACGGCGACTAATATTGTGGCTGTAGAAATGCACATGTCTGGTGCTTTAAATTATAAAAATTGGTCTTTAGTTGCGCGTGTTGTTTCGCCTATTGTAAATTCTCAGAAAAAAGAATTTCCTGTCGAAAAACTGAAATTGAAATTCAATAATTATACAACTTCTCAATATTATTCAGAGAATTATCCTACCCTAAATCAATTAGGAGTTATACAGAATAATATCGCGATGAGTTTTTCTCCAAATTATTTTATTCGAAATTCTCCTTTAACTATTGCTACAACTACAGGAAAATATGGTGCAATTGTCTTGAATTATGATATTGTGATTGATGCAGGAACATATCTAAATCCTCTAAAATCTTGGAACAATTATCCTATTCAATTAGAGTTTTCTTTATTGAATGAATTTGGAACTGTGATTGGAACAAGTCTTTTTTCGATTGAAATGCAAATTAGTCCAAACGGAAATTACGAACCAGTTCCAACGCTTTCTATTGCGGTCGATGGTTCTGCTGTAAATGGAGAATTGGTTTTCAATACGATACAAGATTATAAAAATGGTGTGAAGAAAGAATATCAAAACGGGTTGATTGTTTCTTCTGATACAGCTTACGATATTCAAGTTTCGTCGCTTAATCAATATTTACAATCGAGTGATGCACAGAATTTGGAATTAAATTCGATTAATGTTCAGATAAAAGATACCGAAACAAATAATCTTTCTAAGGTTATAAAACTTTCAAATTACAATCAATCATTGATGACGAATAGTTCTAAAACGGCTTCAAAAAAGTACAATATTATTTATTCTACAACTCCGTCGGATAATAAAATTTTAAATAGCAAACCGGGGAATTATTCAACTTCTTTGCTGTACACGATTACACCTTTGTAAAACAATATGTTCTTTTCAATCAATTATTTTCGAAGCGTATTTTTTATTCTGCTTATCCTTGTTAGCGGACAAAATTTGCGTGCTCAAACTATAAATAATGGATTGAAATTTAGCACAATAAAAGAAGTTAAATTAGAAGATGGCAACAACTTTTCTGTTATTCTTCAATTAGAAAATACAACCAATGATACGATAAATGCTCGTCTAGGAATTAAAATTCCTTCAGCAATAAGATCGTATTCGCAAGATAATCTTCAAATAAAAATCAATCCAAACAAGAAGGCTTTTATTCCAATGCAGTTTACGGTGAACAAATCGCAAATGGCTGGAAAATTAGATTTAGAATTCAGTATTATTGATTTTTTAAGCAAAAAAGAAATAGGAAAATCCGTTACTTCGGTTGTTGTTTTGCAGAAGAGAAACATCAAAATTTTTCCTGTCCAGAGTAATATTTTTTATCGTCAAGAAGGAGATTCTATTCATTATGAATTGAAAGTAATGAATATGGGAAATCAAGCAGAAGAAGTTTTGTTAACCAATGTTCTTCCCGACTTCAGAGGTAATTTTACTTCTGAAAACAAGCGAATTATAGTTGAAGCTTTTCAAGAAAAAATTGTTCGATTTTCTAAATATGTAGACCGCGATATGATGAAAATTGAAAGTTTTCAGGCAAATGTTTCGGGTTATACAACGACCAAAGATTTTGCAGGAAATGTGTTTTTTACCATTCAGAATGCAAGTTCCAATCGTGTATATAGAGATCCAACAATGTTAAATCAGAATTGGACCAATTTTTCTACAAATTATGTTCGATTAACTGCTCGTGATATCAATTCTGCTAATGCGAATTATAATTTAATGGCGCATCAAGAATTTTCGGTTGGGTTGAATGAATTTGCATATAATATTAATGGAACAACTTGGAATAACGATCAAGACATGGTTTTGACGGATTCTTGGGTGAAATATCAACGAAAAGACAAGGGAATTTTAATCGGATCAATCAACAACAACGATTTTGATATTCCAATTAATGGACGAGGCGTGATGTTGTTTAATAATTATGATAAGAATGATAACCGAATTGTAGTTGGAACAGTCGAAAAAAATTATAATTTATTAGATGATTTGAGTAATGATGTTTTCAAGAATAGTCATACAACTTTTGCGAATGGACGATTTTTGATAAAAGATAAAAACGAATTAGAAACAACCGCTTTATTTGATAGAAATTATTCGACAACGGACTTTGTTTTGACAAATGGTTACAAATGGATTACGCCAAATAAGTGGAATCACTCGGTGAAATTTGGGTATGGTTTGTCAAAATTTAAAGAGACAAATGATGTCGAAAATTCATTATCAGTTTCTGCAAATGTTTCAGGAACAATAGGCAAATTTGATTTTTATAGTTCCAATTATTACAGCTCAGGATATTATCCTGGAACGCGACGTGGAGCTTTGTATCTGAATCAGCGTTTGCAACGTACGTTTTCTAAATTTTCGTTGTGGTCTTCGTTAACGATTACGAATAACAATCCGAAATCTATCGATCCGTATTTGATTAATTATATGCAAGCAAATGAGTCGAAAACGTTGCGTTTTGAGACGGGAATTTCGTTCAAATTAGCAAATCATTTTAATCTTTCGATTTCTCCAAAATTCAATATAGAAAAATCAAATATTCTGAATTATGAGACGTTTACGTACATGCCGATGGATTTTAAATCGACTTATTTAAACGGAACATTTACTTGGTTGTCTAATTCACGTGTGCATCAGTTGGTGTTGAATGCTTTGGGAGGGTTTTCTGAGCTAAACGAATTGAGTAAGGTTGATCCAATTGTTTATGGACAATTAACGTGGAATGTGAAAAACTTTCAGTTAAACTCAATTTATCAACGAGGAAGTATGATGATTGCAGAGGTTTATTCGACGAATAATCTTAATCATCAATTAGAACGTTTTACAACTTCGGCGAGTTTTCGTCAAAGTTTTTTTCAAAAAAAATTGAATACAGCAGTTTCTACTTATTATAATATTGACAAAAATTTTGGAAATACCCTAACTTTTGGAGCTTCTGTGGATTATCAACCAATTGATAATTTTATTGTGAGTACACAAACGAATTTTAGCCATTACGATTCGAAAACATTGAATAGCAAACAAACTTATTTGCAAGTTGGTGTACAATATAATTTGCCTGCGAAACGTACTGTGACAGATGTAAAAGACGGAACATTAAATTTGTTTGTGTTTTATGATTACAATGCAAATGGTATTTTTGATGAAGGTGATAAAGTGGCTGATAGTCGTAATGTGAAGATAAATGAAACGAATTTTATTACAGATTTAGAAGGGAATATCAAGTATAAAAAAGTACCTTATGGAAATTATTTGGTTAAACTTCCTGGTCAAAAATGGTTTGCGCAAGATTATGCGATTAATATCAATGCGAAAACGACTTCTATTTCTATTCCAATGCAACAAACTGGAGTTGTGAGAGGGAAAGTTGAATATGAACTGTCTTCAAAATTAGAATATCAAGTTTCGGCAAATTTATTTGGATTTACATTGATTTTTAATCACGAAAATGGACAGGTTTTTACAGTTAAAACGAATGATAGAGGTGAGTATACAGCTTTTTTACCTGTTGGAAATTATACATTTCATCTTGTAGAAAATAGTTTGCCAGAACATGTTTATGCGAAAACATATTTGAATAAAGTGACGGTAGAAAAGGAACAAAATACAGAATATGAACCGCTTATTCTTAAAATTAAGGAACGAAAAGTTAACATTAAACGTTTTGGTAGTTAATGGGTATTTTGATTTACTTTGTATCACAATAAAATCTAAATGCCACTAACTTTTTGCCATCCAGCAATTATTCTTCCGCTAAAAAAGCTAAAATCAAATTGGTTTTCGATGACAGGATTAATTATTGGTTCGATGTCGCCAGATTTAGAATATTTCTCTCGAATGGAGATTGTAGCAACGCACAGTCATTTGTTTTGGGGTGTTTTGTATTTCGATTTACCAATTGCTCTTATTTATTGTTTCGTTTTTCACATATTTGTTCGAAACATTTTAATCAATCATTTACCAATTTTTTTAAAAGAACGATTTGCTCAATTTCTAAATTTTGATTGGATTTACTATTTTAAAAAACATTGGATAATTGTGATTCTTTCAATTATAATAGGAGCTTATTCGCATCTTTTTTGGGATGCTTTTACTCACGAATGGGGATATTTTTCGAAATTAATTCCAGCTTTAGAAGAAACTTGGTTTCAAATTCCTTTCAATAATTTCGAAGTAAAAGGTTATAAATTTCTACAACATTTTAGCACATTTATCGGTGCGATTTTTATTGCTTTTGGGATGTATAAAATGCCAAAACAAATCCTTCCTAAAACTAAATTTGATTACTTCTTTTGGTTAAAAATAATCTTATTCACAACAATTATTTCTGCAATACGATTAGTTTTCTTTCCAATAGAAATTGGATTAGGCAACATCATTGTCGTTATCGGAATGAGTGGTTTTATTAGTTTGGTTGGTTTTGGGGTGAAAAAAAAATATTGTTAAATAAAAAAATCTCTTCAATAATACTGAAGAGATTTTTTTATGTATTTATAATTTTAATATTTATCGAAGTGTAATCACATTTTGACCAACTTTGTATCCATTTTGGTAAATATCGATTTTATATTCACCTTTTGGAAAGTCATAATCAACCCAGTCAAAATTAACTCTTGAACCAGACATATTATTGTAATTAACTTTTACACGATCAGAATATTCTACAGAAGATCCAGAACGTAAAGTTGTTTCACCAGCATCAGCACCTTTAAATTTTCCTATCTCGCCGTTTGGTTTATAAATAGATACATACAATTCTTTGGTTTCTGAAGTCGCATTCAAGTTTTTATCCAAATCGAAAGATACTCTAACCTTATCAATTCTTCTTGCTCGCGTTGTTTCCACTTCTTTTCCGCTTGATTTTACTCGCAAACCTTTAATCGTATAATTTGAAATCGATAAAGTGGAATTCGTTTCTTTGATTAAATTCTGATGATTTTCTTTTTCAGTACTCAAATTTGATTCAACAGTTTTTTTCTGCTCATTCAAATGAGAATTTTCCGAAGTTAACTCTGTATTCTTGTTTGTCAGCTTTTTATTTTCGTCTTTCAAGCGAACAATTTCTTCTTTATAAACCTTAATATCTGCTTGCAAAGAAGTAATCAAACGTTTAGCACGCTGCAATTCTCCACTTGTAATTCCTTCTTTATTTAAGATTGATTGAATCTCTTTTTGTTTCTCCAAAATCAATCGATCTTGATAACTTAAAGAAGAATCTTTTTTTACAACACGAGTTTTAGCATCGTCAAAATCAGATCTAATAATACGTAATTCTTGTTTCAGAATTTCTCTAGATCGTTCCAAATCATTGATATCACTTTGCATTTCTATCGAAGATTTTGCATTTGCTTCTTTAGAATATACAATATACCCAATAGCCAATAACAAGGCTACAGCTAAAACAGCTATAATAATGTTTTTTACGAACTCTTTTTTATGTTTAGGATTTGTAGAGGGCTCGAGATCTTTATATTCTGTCATTTTAATTATTTCGAAGAATAAACTTCGACACAAAAATTAAACCATTTTTGTAAATGTCTATAACTAATGAAAAATTTAACATTTAAGAATTGTAGCAAAATTCTACAAATTGATCAAAATCTTAGTCGTTTGTCTCTTTTTTAATGTTTTC
This sequence comes from Empedobacter sp. GD03797, assembly GCF_029842105.1. NCBI lineage: Bacteria > Pseudomonadati > Bacteroidota > Flavobacteriia > Flavobacteriales > Weeksellaceae > Empedobacter > Empedobacter sp. GD03797. The sequence goes on along the minus strand of NZ_JAOCFS010000004.1, from coordinate 29,111 downwards.
AGAAACTTCATCCAATTTATTTTCGGCTTCCGTTTTCAATTCATCTGCTTTTTCTTCCAAATCTGTTTTTTCTTCTTTAAAAGTCTCTTTCAAATCTGAAACTTTCTCTTTCACAAAAGCACTTGTTTCTTTCATTTGCTTTTCCGCAATATCTTTTACTTCGTTATAATCTTGCTTCGATCTTTCTTTAAAATCTTTTGCAGCTTCTTTCGATTGCGCTTTCAAATCTCCCGAAGCATCTTTTATATTATTGATTGTTTTTCGCGCAAAATCCGATGCATCATCTGCAATCAAGGTTCCTGTTTTCTTTACTGTTGCCGAAACATCGTCAAATTTATCTCCCGCAACATCAATCGCAGTTTCCGTTTTTCCTAAAATTCTTTTCAAAAAAGTTCTAAGTCCCATAATAATTTATTTTGTTGATTATTTTCAGTTTAAATTTACAGCTTCATTTGCAATTTTAGAATGAATTAATTTAATTTTTTATTTAAAAATATGAATTTCAACTATTTTAAACGATATTATCTCGGAATTTTAATGTTCAGTTTACTGACTATTTTTAGTTGTAATCCGAATAAAAATCAATCCGAAATACATCAAAATAATACATCCGAAGAAATAACCTTCAAATATTCGACCAAAAACAAAAATTTTGTCAGCGCGCATCGTGGTGGAAGTGGCATACATGGTTTTCCTGAAAATTGTATCGAAACTTTGGATCATCTTTATCAAAAAGGAATACAAATTTTTGAGATTGATGTTGCCGAAACAAAGGATAATCAACTTATTTTAATGCACGATAATTCGTTGCAACGGACAAGTACTGGGCGACAAGATGTCAATCAAGTTGACTTAAAAACCATTAAGGAATACTTTTTGGTAGATCATTTTGGACAACAAACGTCATACAAAATTCCAACTTTTGCAGAAGCGTTAAATTGGGGAAAAAGTAAACCAATTTATTTTATGGTTGACATCAAAAAAGGTGTTGATTATCGTGATATTGTGAAAACAATAGAGCAAGCAAACATGCAAAATCAGGTTGTTTTGGTGACGTATACAGTTGGTCAAGCGAAAAAATTGCATCAACTTGCGCCAGATATGTTATTGTCTGTTTCGATGCGAAACGAACGTGAATTTAATGAAATGATAAACAGTGGGATTCCGACTGACAAAATGGTTGCATTTACGGGAACTCGACGCAATGATGAATCATTTATAAATAAAATTCATGACAAGGATATTTTGGTCATTTTTGGAACGTTAGGAAACTTAGACAAAAGTGCTTCGGCGAGAAATGGACAACTTTACCGCGATTTAGAAAAAGATGGTGTCGACATTTTTGCAACGGACAGAGCAATGGATGTACATCAAACGATTAATAAAAATTAAATGGAAACAATATCACTTAAGGATTCAAATTATTTCTCAAAATTGATGCTAAATTATATCAATCAAGACGAGAATTTGAAAGACTTCTACAACCTATTTCCAACCAAAGAAAACTATATAAAACAAGCACAAAATAAGCTTGAACATTATAAAAATAGAGCAATTCTTGTTGACCAAATTTCGAAACAATTGAGTCATTTAGATTTATCGGAAAAGCAACAAAATAATCTAAAAAAATTAAGAGAAAAGAATACAGTAACGATTACGACTGGGCATCAATTAAATTTATTTACAGGTCCAATTTTCTTTTTTTATAAAATTTTGCAAGTCATCAAAGCATGCGAGGAATTGAATAAAGAACAAAATGAAATCAATTTTGTTCCGATGTTTTGGATGGCGACAGAAGATCACGATTTTGAAGAAATTAATCATTTCAAATTTGGAGATCGAATTATTCATTGGGAAAAAGAGTTTGGCGGACCAGTTGGACGTTTATCAACAGATGGTTTACAAAAAGTTTTTGATTCATTTTTGTCATTAATTCCAAACGGAAAAAAGAAAACTGAATTACAAAATCTAATTGAAGCCTCTTATTTATCGAATGATAATTTGACGGATGCAACACGAAAATTGGTTCATTTATTATTCAAAGATCTTGGATTGTTAATGATTGATGGAGATGATAAAGAATTGAAAAAACTAATGATTCCGACTTTTGAGGAAGAATTAATTCAGTCAACATCATTCAAAAAAGTAATACCTCAAAATGAGAAATTAGAACAATTGGGTTATTCTATTCAAGTAAATCCTCGTGAGATAAACTTGTTTTATATCAATCAAAATAATTCTCGTGAACGTATTGTTGAACAAAATGGAACGTATTTTGTCAATAACACTTCAATCAAATTTTCGAAAGAAGAAATTGTTGCCGATTTACATCAAAATCCAGATAAATTTAGTCCAAATGTGATTTTGAGACCTTTGTACCAAGAAACAATTTTACCAAATATTGCCTATGTTGGTGGAGGTGGCGAAATGGCTTATTGGTTACAATTGAAAGAAATGTTCAATCAATTTGAAGTTGATTTTCCACTTTTAGTTTTGAGAAATTCATTATTAATCCGAACTGAAAAACAACACGAAAAACAACAAAAATTAGATTTATCAAACGAAGATTTATTTTCAAATAGTTTAGCAATCACAAAAAAACGTTCGATAAATTCTTCAGAAATTGCTCCAAAACTTCCTGAATTGGAAGAAGAATTAAAAAGTATTTTTGATCGTTTGGAACATTTGAGTTCGTTAACAGAATCTTCTTTTGCGGATATGATACAAGCGCAGCGTACAAAACAGTTGAAAGGTTTTGAGAAAATAAAACAACGTTTGGTGCATGCAGAAGTGAAAAAAAATGAGGATTTATTGAAGAGAATCGAGCAATTACTGAATGATCTTTCTCAACAAAATGGTTTACAAGAACGTGTGAAAAATTTTGCTGATTTTGATTACATTAATATTCAGTATTTCATTGATTTTATTGAAGATAGTCTTCGACCTTTTGATTTTGAGTTCATCATAAATACATTGAAAGAGGAACTCTAAACAAAACATAATTTGTATATTTGACCACGAAAATTCATCTAAATGAAAAAAATATTAGCTTTATTGTTATTTGTTGGTGCATCAGCACTTTATGCTCAACAAAAAACGCATACAGTTCAAGCAAAAGAAACCGTTTACGGAATTTCGAAACAATATGGTGTTTCGCAAGAAGAATTGTATAAAGCCAATCCTAAAATTGAAAAAAATGGGATTCATCCAGGTGATTTGATTGTGATTCCAGGTAAAGGAACTACGACAACCAAACCAACTGAAACCAATACACAAACGACTACGTCAAACGTAAATACTTCGGACGATAATTATCAATATATTACAATTGAGCCAAAAGAAACGGTTTACAATTTGACAAAAAAATATAAAATTTCGGAAGAAACATTGAACTCATTAAACCCTCAAATCAAAGAAAGAGGTTTAGAAGTTGGTGACGTAATCAAGCTTCCAAAAGATGTGTCAAACAAAGTTTTTTCTGTTCCAAAAGGAACACATTTAATCAAAAAAGGAGAAACTTTATACACTTTAGCAAAACAATATAATGTAAGTGTTGACGATTTATATGCAGAAAATCCAGCTTTACAAACAGGTGTAAAAGAAGGAATGGTGATTACGATTCCTAAAAAATCTGGTTCTGTTGTGATTGAAGAAAATACGATCAATTATGTTGTTCAGAATGGAGATTCGGCTTACGGAATTTTAGAAAAATATAATACGAATTTAGATGAATTATTGCGTTTAAATCCTGATTTAATAAATGGTTTAAAAGCTGGAATGACACTTAAAATTCCATTGCAAAAAAATGCTAAAATCATCAAATACGGAACTGCAGGAAAGCTGAAACGTGCGAACGACAACGAAATTAATGTTGCGATTATGCTACCTTTTGATGTTGCAAATAATCCGCAATTGAAAAATTCGCAAGCGATGCAATTTTTTACTGGAGCTAAATTGGCGTTGACTCGTTTAGCAAAAAAAGGTAAAAATGTAAATGTAAAAGTGATCGACACGAAAAGCGGAAACTTACAAGATATTTTATCTACAACAGATTTTAGTAAAACGGATGCCGTTATTGGTCCATTGAATACGTCTGATGTCACGGAAGTTGCGAATTTCTTCAGCAATTCTGGAATCGCGGTGATTTCGCCTTATGCAAATGACGATTCGTTAAATTCTTTCAATGATTTATTGATTTCTAATCCAAAAGATGAAGTAATTGCAGATCAAATTATCGAAGAAATTGGAAAAAACTTTGCAGGAGAACAAGTTTATTTGTTGACAAATCGTGATGATCAAGAGTTAGCAAATTACACGAAAAAGCAATTAGAAAAACAGTTGAAAGCAAATGTTGTCATTGTAGATAGTGCTGCAAAAATTGTTCAACCACACGATAAAGTGAACGGCGAAGATTATTACACACCAATTATTACGGTTTTAGTTGGTGATGATGATAATTTGGGAAAACAATATTTAGAAAAATTAAAAACATTTAACAAAGACAATATCAAAGCTTACGGAATAAAATCGGTTTCGGTTTATGATGTTTATAGTGCAGATAATGCGAAAAATATCGATGCGTTCCGCGAATTTGGTTTTGTGTTTAGTACTGCGCGATTAATCAATACAAGAGATACGGAAGTGCAAAGTGTGATCAAAGATTTCAAGGAAGTTTATTGTGAATTTCCGACGCGTTACGAGCAATTAGGCTACGATGTAACGTATGATATTGTGGACAGAATGAATAATAAAGGTGATGTTACCAACAATATTACAACAGAAAATACACGTTTGGCATCGAAGTTTGCATACAAAAAAATAAGCGGAAGTAAAGCTTATACGAACGATGCTAGCCGAATTGTTCGTTTACCTAAAAAATAATTTTATCAAAAATTATATACCAAAAAGCGATGCTAAATTTTAGCATCGCTTTTTTCTTTTTATCAACATTTTGAATTAAAACCTTGTATTGAACGGATTTTTTCTAAATTTGACTATGCACAAACTTAAAGACAATTTACTCGTAAAAGTTATTCTAGCCATTGTACTCGGAATTGTACTCGGTGGAATTATCCCAGAAGCTGTTGGTCGTATTTTTATGACTTTCAATGATTTTTTTAGCGAATTACTTAACTTTTTAATTCCATTAATCATTGTTGGATTAATTGTTCCATCAATTGGGAGATTAGGACAAACAGCCGGAAAATTATTATTAGCAACTGTTTTAATCGCTTACGGATCAACCATTTTTTCAGGATTATTAGGTTATTCTGTAAGTATGTCTGTATTTCCAAGTTTATTAGAACATCAAACTGGTCAAATTAATTTAGCCGAAAAAGCCAAAGAATTTGCACCGTACTTTTCGATAGAATTTCCTCCATTATTTGGTGTAATGCCAGGTTTAGTTTTTTCATTTCTTTTCGGAATTGGATTATCACGATTGAAAGATTCGACTTTTGGAAAATTTGCAGATGATTTCGAATCAATTATTACGTATTTAATTCAAAATTTAATCATTCCACTATTACCAATTTTCATTTTCGGAATCTTCTTGAACATGTCATATTCAGGACAAGTGGTAACAATTATGAATGTATTTTTGAAAATTATTGGTGTAATTTTCGTGCTACATGTTTTCTTGTTAGTGCTTCAATTTACAATTGCCGGAATTATTGCAAAAAAGAATCCTTTTACTATGTTGAAATTGATGTTACCCGCCTATTTCACAGCATTAGGAACACAATCTTCGGCGGCTACAATTCCTGTAACAATTGCGCAAGTAAAGAAAATTGGTGTTCGCGACGAAATTGCCAATTTCGCAGTGCCTTTGTGTGCAACAATTCACTTATCTGGTTCGATGTTAAAAATCGTTTGTTGTTGTTTAGCATTGATGTTAATCCAAGGAATAGAAATTGATTTTGTTCAATTTTTAGGATTTATGATGATGCTTGGAATTGCGATGGTTGCAGCGCCTGGCGTTCCTGGTGGAGCGATTATGGCAGCGATTGGAATTATTGCTTCGATGTTAGGATTTAATGCAGAAAATCAAGCATTGATGATTGCACTTTATATCGCAATGGATAGTTTTGGAACAGCAGGAAATGTAACTGGAGATGGAGCTATTGCTGTAACGTTGAATAAATTATTCAAGAAAGAAGTTCAATAAAAAAAATATTAACCCAAATAAAAAAAGAGTTCCAAAAATATTGGAACTCTTTTTAGTTTTAAGAATATTTAAATAAATGAAGAATGTTCTTTATTGTATACCGATTCCACCACCGTTTTGCTCTGTTTTATTTTGCTGAGCTTCGGCTCTTGATTTAACTTTTCCTCCGAAATTGTATGTAAATCCTAAGTAAGCTGTTTGAGATTCCCAGTTAAAGTTTGCATATCCATAATATGGATCATCCATATGAACTCTTGCTCGCATCGTTTTGAAAACATCATTAACACGAGCTGATAAAGCTGCTTTTCCGTCCATAAACGTGTAACGTAAGCCTAAATCCATTCGCCACATTTCTAACATTTCTCCTTGCAAAAATTTAGTTTTGCCTCTAAAGAATCCAAATTGTTGTAAACTTAATTTTTTAGATAAATTATACGTATTATTCATACGAGCAGAAAATACATTTGCTGTAATTTTCTTGTGATCATTTTGCATCTCAGAAGAAGTGAAATCTCCTGCCAAATAAACATTCATCCATTTAGCCAATTTATAATTCCAGCTTGCTTCAACTCCAAATTTATTTACTTTATCGTAGTTCAAATTGTACTGAATAATTGCTGACTCGATATCTTCATCCTTTTTGAATGATTGAATGATATTATCTTTTACACTTCTGTAAAATAAATTCGCAGAAATAGAACCTTTTGTTAATTGTTTTAAATAACCAATTTCATAAGAATCTGTATATTCTGGACGAAGATTTGGATTTCCTTCGCTCGACATTAATGCTGTAGAATATTGAGGAACTGGAGTTAATTGATAAATTCCTGGTCGATTAATTCGTCGGCTATAGTTTAATGATAATTGCGCTTTTTCAGTCAAATCATACGTTAAGAAAGCCGAAGGAAATAAATCTGTATAATCTTTTTTCAGAGTTCCTGCTTCATTTGGTGAATAAAACCAATCTGCATTATCTTCAACACGCTCTAAACGTAATCCAACTTGCGCTCCAAACTTATTAAATTTCTGTTTGTAATTTGTATAAGCAGAATAAAACGAACGATCGAACTGAAAATCTACTGACGGATTGTATATATTTCCATTAAGAGGATTTGTTAATTCTTTAGTAGAATCCATATCATTATCATTAGACTCTTTACGATATTGAATTCCTGCTTCTAACTTTCCTGCATTTTCAATTTGATTGGTATAATCTAAATTAATACGAGTTGTTTGCGTTTTATCGTAACGATATTCTTGATAAAACTCGTCTTTTGGAAATGTATTTAAGTAATCTCTATCATCATCCTCTTTATTAATCGAATAAAATGCATCTAAAACAAGATTGTGATCTTTTTTATTGAAATCTAATTTATAATTCAAACTATAATCAGAACTTCTCGAATCTGACCAAATATCATTTCTATTTAATTTATTAAAATTAGTTTTTAAAACATTTGTATTGATTAAAGCAGCATGATCTCCATCCCACTGATTAGTATAAATCGTTAAAGCATTTTTATCATTGATAAACCAATCGAATCCTGCTTTATATGATAAATTTCTATTTTTTGTATTTTGAATATCAAATAATTGATCAATTTGATCATCATAATTACGACCAATACCATTTTGTTTTGATGGACGATCAGCGTAATTAATATTTCCAAATAAATTGAATTTCCCTACATTCACATTTGTATTCAATGATGTATTAAAACGGCTTTTCTTCCCTTGTTCATAACCTGCAATTAACCCAATATTATAACCTTTCTTAGTTCCTTTAACCAAAACAATATTGATGATTCCAGAGTTTCCATCCGCTTCATATTTTGCTGAAGGATTGGTAATAATTTCAATTCGTTGAATTTGATTCGAAGGAATTTGCTTTAACAATTGCGCTGCTGACTGAGAAGAAGGTTTACCATCTACAAAAACTTTTACATTCTCGTTTCCTCTTAATGACAATGCTCCTGTTTGTTGATCCACATTTACAGACGGAATATTATTCAGAACAGAAGCAGCATCAGATCCAGCAGATACCAAATCGTTCCCAACTTCAACAATACGTTTATCAATTTCATTACGATATTGAGAAGTTTGCGCACGAACAAATGCACCTTTCAGTTCTACGGTTTCCGCTTTTTCTACTTGTAAAATGATGTTACCTAAATTTAATTCACCTCCTTTTACCTCTGCAGTTGTTACAGATTGTTGATAACCAAATTCTGTAATCACCAAACGATAATTTCCGTCTTCCAAATCTGGAATCTCAAATGTTCCGTCTTCATTTGCATACACTTCATCGAATAATTCTTTTGAATCTGCTTTATAAATCTGAATTGCAGCCATACCAACCGCTTCATTTTTTGCATTTTCAATCTTTCCTTTCACAGGATGTTGTTCCTGTGAGAATCCGTAAATAGAGCAAACGGAGAAAAGAATAGCTAAAGTAAATTTGTTTAATCTCATAGTTAATATTTTTTAATAGTACTATGTTTTACATAATACATAATAAGAGTTGTCCGTACTTTTTCCTAATTAGACGTTTTAAAAAATGTTTTGTTACAAAATATTTAAACTTTTTTCAAATTTTTCAAGTACTATGTTTTACATAATACGTAAACCTAATCGTTGCATGATTTTACTAATAAGACGCAACAACTTTCAAAATGTTACAAGAATTTTTAATTTTTTTTAAAAATTTTTTTCCTCGACTGAAAAACTTACATTTATCATTCAATTAATATTAATCAAAAAATTGCTAAAACATTGAGTTCAATTGTCATATTAGGTGCGGGAAATGTTGCGTTTCACTTAACTCGTGCATTAATCGAAAACACTTGCAATGTTCGACAAATTTTCAATAGAACATTAGAACACGCTAGAGAAATCGGAGAAGCAAATAGAATTTCGTATACCGATAAAATTTCTGAAATAGAAAAAGCAGACATTTATATTATTGCGAGTGCCGATTCTGGAATCGAAGAGTTTTCTCATTATATTCCGTATGATGATGTTTTGGTTGTGCATACTTCTGGTTCGTCTCCAATGTCTGTTCTGAAAGGCGATTACCGAAAAGGCGTTTTTTATCCATTGCAAACTTTTTCGAAAGAAAGAACAATGCGTTATGATAATATTCCATTTTTCATCGAGGCGGAAAATTCTGAAGATTTGAAGAAATTGAATGAATTAGGGAATCGTATTTCAAACGAAGTTCATGAACTAAATTTTGCAAGTAGAATGCAAGTGCATATGACAGGTGTTTGGGCAAATAATTTTGTCAATCATTTATATTATATCGCTGGAAATATTTGTGAGCAAAACAATGTTCCGTTCGATGTTTTGTTACCTCTTATACAGGAAACAGCAAATAAAGTCATCGAAATGAGTCCAAAAGATGCGCAAACTGGTCCAGCAAAACGTGGAGATCAAGTGATTATTGATCGTCATTTAGAGGCCTTACAAGATGATTCGAGATTATTACAGATTTACCAAATATTGACAGATTCAATCAAACGAGTTTACGAAAAATGATAAGTTATAAAGAAAAACTAAATAACATTAAAACCGTTATTTTAGATGTAGATGGAGTTTTGACAGATGGAAATTTAATTTTATTACCAACTGGCGAAATGGTGAGAACAATGAATACGCGCGATGGTTATGCAATGCAATTAGCCATCAAACAAGGAATACGAATTGCGGTGATTACAGGCGGAAGAGATGAAGCTGTTGTGAATCGTTTAAAATATTTAGGCTTAACAGATATTTACGTGAACAAACGTGATAAAGTAGAAGCCTTTGAAGATTTACTTTTTTCTTATGGATTAGATCCTGATGAAATTGCGTATATGGGCGATGATTATCCAGATTTAGCTGTGATGAATTTAGTAGGATTATCTGCTTGTCCAAATGATGCGTGTATGGATGTCCGCAAAGCGTCGGAATATATTTCACCAGAAAATGGAGGAAAAGGATGTGTTCGCGATTTATTAGAACAAATCTTGAAAGTTCAAAACAAATGGTATAATGTAGAAGAAGTAGCTTCTATATAAAAGAATTGAACAAATTAAATATTTAATTTTCTGCTTAAAATCGGTATTAAATCTATCACGTTAAGAAAATGTTCGAATGTAACGTTAAGAAGATTTTAGCCCGTTGGGTTTTTAAAATCTTTAGTGAAATGAAAACATTTTTAGTGAATAGATTTACAGCCTTGACTTTTTTGTTTCGTTTTTGTGTCAAGACAAAAATGAAAGAAGTATAAAATTTTAGTCAGAAATAACAGATAAGAATTCATCAGAATAACAAATCATAAAAATGTTATTAACAGAAAAATTAAAAGATACCAATATCATTTTGGCATCACAATCGCCAAGAAGAAAAGAACTTTTAGCTGGATTAGGATTACAATTTTCGACAATTTCATTGGATATTGACGAAACATTTGATCGCAACGAATTCAAGAAAGAACAAATCACCGAATATCTTTCCGCTAAAAAAGCCAAAGCTTATACGGATATTCAACCAAATGATTTGATTATTACTTCGGATACAACTGTTTGGGTTGATGATGAGTCGTTAGAAAAAGCTTCGAATAGAGAAGAAGCGTACGAAATGATTAAAAAATTAAACGGAAAAACACATTCTGTTTATACATCAGTTACGATTCGTTCTTTAGAGAAAGAAGTTACTTTTTCGGACGAAACGCAAGTGACTTTCGCAGATTTAACGGACGAAGAAATATATTTCTATATCGATAATTACAAACCTTTTGATAAAGCCGGTGCTTACGGCGTTCAGGAATGGATTGGTTACATTGGTGTGGACAATATGAATGGAAGTTATTTCAATGTAATGGGACTTCCTACGCATAAGCTATATAAAGAATTGGTAAAATTCTAAACATATCATCCAGCTTCGGCTGGATTTTTTTATTCTACAATTATCGTATTTTTGTTTTTCTAAAAAATCAATTTTATGAAGGTCGGTTTATATTTTGGATCATTCAATCCTATTCATGTCGGACATTTAATTATTGCCAATCATTTTCAACAATTCACCGATTTGGATCAGGTTTGGTTTGTGGTTTCGCCTCAAAATCCGTTGAAGAAAAAAAGTTCTTTGGCAAATGAATATGATCGATTAGAAATGGTAGAATTAGCGATAAAAGATTATCCTAATCTGCGTGCGTCGAACATCGAATTTACGTTACCAAAACCGTCGTATACAATTGATACGTTAATTCATCTGAACGAAAAATTTCCTGAACATGACTTTGCACTGATTATGGGTTCTGATAATTTGGATGGAATCTCGAAATGGAAAAATGCCGATATTTTAATGCGCGATTATCAATTGTATGTTTATCCGCGTCCTGGTTATTCGCAAGAAGAAAATTTCGATAATGTCGAAATGGTTGAAGCCCCTTTGATGGAAATTTCTTCTACATTTATCAGAAATGCAATCAAAAATGGAAAAAATATCAAGCCTATGTTACCTCCAAAAGTTTGGGAATATTTGGATGGAAGTAATTTGTATGGTTAATTTTTTAATTTTAATTTAATAATTTGAGTATTTCTGATTTAAAAAAATGGATAGCCTTTTCTATTCTTCCAATAGTATTAATTTTTTTAATAATTAATTCTATCATAGATATAAATACTTCTGAAAGCAATTTAATTAAAGGAAAAGTATCAGAGATTGGTTTAACTGAAAGTATATATAGACAAAAAAGTCTTCGAAATCTTTCTAATAAAAAGATGGTGTTTTTTCTAAAATTGGAAAATGATTCAAATAAATATTCGTATTCAATCAAAAAACACCTTATAACTCAAAAAATTAAAAAAGGAGATTATGTAAACATTTATTATGAAAAACCTCAAAAATATCAAAATACAATTTCTATCATTCAATTAGAAAAAGGCAAAAATATTTTAATATCAAAATCTGAATTTAATCAAACAAAATATTTCTTAATTACAGTTTTCTCCACTTCTCTAATCTTATATACACTAATAATTTATCGTAAACTAAAAAATCATGACAAAACAAGCTACTATAAATAATTTAGACGAATTAGTTCCTTTATTTGATGCGTATCGTCAATTTTATAGTAAGAAATCTGATGTAAAAGCAGCGGAAGAATTTCTAGAAGCCAGAATTGTAAATGATGAATCGGTTATCTTTTTAGCCTATAATGAAGACGAAAAAGCAGTTGGTTTTGTACAATTATTTCCTTCATTTTCATCTACACGAATGAAACGTTTCTGGATTTTGAACGATTTATTTGTTTCGCCAGAATTTCGCGGACAAGGTTTTTCAAGAGAATTGATAGAAGAAGCAAAAAGTTTATGTCGCAAAACAGATGCTTGCGCGATGTTGTTAGAAACCAGTGTTACGAATGATATTGGAAATTCGTTGTATCCAAGTGCTGGATTTCAATTACGCGATGATGCTAATTTTTATGAATGGGAAGTTTAGCCAAATTGACGTTTCAATTCGTAGATAATATCTTCTAAACCATTTAGTTTTATTTCGTAAACGGTCGATAATAAAACGCCTAATTTTCCTTTCGGAAAACCACCTTTACCAACAAACCATTCCAAATAAGAAACAGGTAAATCGCACAACAATCGCCCTTCGTATTTACCGAAAGGCATTTTTGTTGTGACAATTTCTTTTAATATTTCGGGACGAAATCCTTCCATTATTTTGCTACAGTTCCTTTGTACGTCGACATTCCATCTTTGAAATTCTTCGCATTTTTGAAACCTTTTTCTTGCATTTTTTCTGTTGCTAATTTTGCTCTAACACCAGATTTACAATAAATGAAATAATTCTTTTTTGTATCTAATTTCTGAATTTCTTCTTCGAAATTTGGATTTTTCACATCAATGTTTACCGCTCCAGGAACATGACCTTCAGCAAATTCTTCAGGTGTACGAACGTCTAACAAAACATTCTTTTTGTTCTTGAAATTGATTTCATTTACATTGTCTAAAGTCGAAGTTACTTCTTCTATTTTCGCTTCTTTTCCTTCTGAACTTGACGAATTACTTGCACAAGAACCTAAAAAAAGTGTTCCTGCAATCATTGCAACTCCTAAAATTTTATTTACCATTATATTGATTCATTGTATTCCCTAATCCTTGAAAAATAAACGACAAAACTGCATCAGCAGCCAAATTTAATCGTTCATTCATTTTTTCATTTTCTTCTGCCGACCAATCGCCTAATACGTAATCCACTTGTTTACCTTCCAAAAACTCATTTCCTACACCAAAGCGTAATCGCGCATAATTTTGTCCGCCAACTTTATTCTGAATATCCTTCAAACCATTGTGTCCACCATCGCTACCTTTTCCACGCATACGAATTGTTCCGAAAGGCAAGTTCAAATCATCTGTAATGACAAAAATATTTTCTAGCGAAATATTTTCTTTTTTCATCCAAAAACGAACTGCATCCCCACTCAAATTCATGTATGTATTTGGTTTTAACAACGTAACTGGACGCGCTTTGTATTTGAATTGAGCCACTTCACCAAAATTTGATGGCGAAAATTTAGCATCAACTTTTTTAGCAACTTCTTCAACAATCTTGAAGCCAATATTATGACGAGTATTTTCGTATTGAGCACCAATATTACCAAGCCCAATAATCAGATATTTTTGCATGAAACAAAATTACATCTTTTTGCAATGATTCGAAATAAATATTTAACTTCGCTTTAAAATCTACTAAATTGGTATAGATTTTGAAAATACAAGAAATCGATAAAAATTTATCATGAACAAAATAATTAGCGTTTTTATATTATTTATTGGAATGAATGCGTTTGCGCAAAATATTCCGTCGGTGATGAAAACTGAATTTCCCGCTGCTGCTTTGCAAGATAGTGTAGTTGATTTGGATGGAAATTCGACAACTATAGAAAAAGTTTTTTCGAATTATAAAGGAAAAATTGTTCTATTAGATTTATGGGCAACTTGGTGTGGAGATTGTATCAAAAACATGCCAGCTTTGAAATCGTTGCACGAAAAAAATCCTGATGTAACCTTTGTTTACCTTTCAATGGACAAGAATGAGGAAGCTTGGAAAAATGGTATTGAAAAATATCAAATTGAGGGTCAACACTTTTACTTAGGAAACAACTGGAAAGGCAATTTTGGCACAGGGATTGATTTAAATTGGATACCGAGATATTTGGTTCTTGATCAAAATGGAAAAATTGCAGATTACTACAGCGTAAAAGCTGATGATCCTAAAGTTCAAGAAACAATTGATCGTTTAAGAAATAAATAGTTTATAGTTTACCAACCAAATGGTGATTGAAATTGAAAAATCAATCACCATTTTCTTTTATTAATCATTAGAAATCAATATCTTTCATAGAATAAAAATAAATATTCTATAATTTTTTATAGATCATTTTTTGTATCAAACTTTTAGTTATTATTGCATTGATTTTAATACCCTTTTTATTTATATGAAAATATGCTTCGTAATGTATCCTTGGGACAAGGTTGAACCAGGAAAAGACACCACTATGCGAATTATTAAAGAATGCGTAGATCGTGGATTTGAAGTATCCTATTTAACAAAAAAAGATATCTCTATTGCCAAGGGCAAAGTTGTAGGAAACTGCAAAAAGATGATAACTACAGAAACAAATGATTGTGTTGAATTTTATCACACCATGAAATTTGAAAGTAGTATAAAAGATTTGACCGAATTTGACATAATTTTTATGAGAGCCGATCCACCAATTGATCCGCTTTTGTTGAATATGTTAGAGTTAATTGAAGAAAAAGTTTTCTTCGTTAACAAAATTTCGGGATTACGTAAAGCAAATAACAAAATATACGCTGCTTCTTTTGATGATGGTCAAGAAACAATTGTTCCTCAAACGCTTATTACAAAAGACATCGATTTGATAAAATCGTTTGTAGAGGAAAATAATTTCGAGAAATTTATCATCAAACCATTAGACGGAATGGGAGGTAAAGGAGTTATACTTTTCGAACGAAAAAATATTGGTAACTTAAGCTCGATCTGCGATTTTTATATCAATCATACCGGAAATTCTCAGCCTATTATTTGTCAAAATTATATAGAAGGTGCAGAAAAAGGTGATGTTCGCGCCATTGTGATTAATGGTGAACCGATTGGTGCAATTATGCGTGTTCCTGCAGAAGGCGATCACCGTTCTAATATTTCGGCTGGTGGTTCTGCGATTAGACATGACATGAGTGAACATGAGTTAGAATTGTGCCGTAAAATAGGAAAACAACTAAATGAAGATGGAATTTATTTTTGCGGAATCGATTTGATTAACGGGAAAATGGTTGAGCTAAATGTCGTAAGTCCTGGAGGAATTGTTCCTCACAATAATGTAAACAATAACAACGAAATTCAGAAACAAATTGTGTCGATGTTATTGGAGAAATATAAAGAATTTAAAGCATGAAATCCATAAGTATACAGCAAATTTTAGATAATATTGAGAACGAAATTGTATTTGAAGCTTATGCAGAAGACGAATCATTCAAAATAAAAATCGACGAATACATTCCTTACGTTTGTGCTGCCATTCATGATGGTGGACAAATGCGCGAAGATATTCGCGAAAAATGTTTATTAAGCAATTATGAACGTTGGTACGAGGAAGATCCGCATACAGCTGAGTTTGTAGAAACTTTTCCAATCTTAATTCAAGGTTGCGATTCTCGATTTGAATACGATCTAAATCGTGGTCCAGAAACTGCTGTGTACGAAGAAGCTTGGGGAAAACAGGTTTGGAAAGAGCCTTTGTCGGTTTCTCAAAAACAAAAAAGTATTGCAAAACATCACGCTTTTTATGAAGTTTTAGAAGCTTTAATTAACAAACTTGAAACTAAATTTAAATCGTGTTTGGTTTATGATATTCATTCGTACAATTGGAAACGTTGGGATCGTCCGGTTCCTGTATTCAACATTGGTGCAGAGCGAGTTGATAACGAACGCTACGGAAACTATGTAGAAAGTTGGCGCGATGAATTAGCGAATATTGAGTTAGAAAATATTCACAATTATTCAGCAATTAACGATGTATTTTATGGACGAGGATATTTGTTAGAATTTGTTACAAATCGATTCAAAAATACATTGGTTTTAGCCACAGAAGTTTCAAAAATTTATTGCGATGAATTGACTGGAGAATCTTTTCCAGAGATTATTAACCAAATAAAAGAAGGTTTCAAATCGGCGATTCTTAACCACGCTTACGAGTTTGTAAAAACGGAAACGACATATAAAGTAGGTTCTAAGCAAGTGAATATTTTGCACAATGAATTAGAATCTGATTTGGTCAAAATTGATAAACAATTGTATCAATTGGTTCAGAATTTTGAGCTGTTAAGTGTTATCAATCCAATTAATTTAGAATTTGAAAAGAAGAAATTCTTAGCTTCAAAATATACATACGAACCACAATTTAAGTACAATCCGCTTAACATTGATCCATTCGAATTTAAACGAAAATTATCGAATATTAAAGTCGAAAAAATCAATGATATTAGTATTCAAAATATGTATGTTAACACGATTAACGCTTATTTTGACAAGGTAGATTTGTTGGCGAATCTTGGTACGGATAAATTTCTGTACAATTCGTTGCGTTATTTTGGCGAACCATCTAAAAAAGATATCGAAAACGCGAACTTTATCCTTTATTGTCCCGAGTTTAGAATGGATAAACAAGGAAATTATACAGAGGAAGAAGTGGTTAATCTTTTTAGAAATGCTACAAATGATTATGGTTTCAAATTTGACATCGAAGTTTCGGATGATATCGCATCAAAAGCGCTTGTGATTAATAGCAAAAGAAAAGTTGTGATTAAGCGTGGCGTTAAGTTTGATAAACGTTTTACAAATGGTTTAATTGAGCACGAAATTGGAGTTCATATGGTGACAACGATGAACGCATTGGATCAACCATTAAAAATCTTTAGTATTGGTTTACCTGTGAATACGTTGACGCAAGAAGGTTTGGCGATTTTAAGTGAGTATTATTCTGATTCTATTAATCATAGCCGTTTAAGAGAACTTGGTTTGCGCGTTATGGCGGTACATATGTTGACAAATGGAAAATCGTTCAACGAAACATTTATGACGTTGATGGAAGAATACAAAATGCTACCAGAAGACGCATTTTATCTGACAACTCGTGTTTATCGTGGTGGTGGTTTTACAAAAGATGCGCTTTACTTGAAAGGTTTGAAAACAATTTTGAATTATGTTGATCAAGGACGTTCTTTGGATAACTTATTGATTGGAAAAACTTCGGTTGAATACATTGATACAATTGACGAATTAGTTGAACGTAAAATGATTAATAAACCGAAATATCATACCAAAATTTTCAAAAAACATCTTGAAAATCCAGAAATCAATCCGATTTTACAATATATTTTTAATGGAATAAAAGATTAAAAAAAATAAAAACCCACTCAAATTTGAGTGGGTTTTGTGTTATTATGAACTTATATTTAATCTTTTTCCTCAATTCTCTTATCAAAATAAAATAATACAATTCCTAATGCAATAATACCTAAACCAAATAAACTTTCTTTTGGTTTTTGCATCAAAACGAAATAACAGATGTATAAACTAAATGCTAAAAATATGGCAGGTAAAACATAAAAGAATTTACTTTTGATAATGGTTAATTGATCTTGTTTGATGAAGAACGCTGTACAAACTGCTAATGTTGCTAATATTTGTAAAACGAAAGATGTGTAAGTAAAAATCACTTCAAAATCTCCTGAGAAAATCAGCAAAATACTAATTGCTGTATGCACCCAAATTGCGCGAACCGGAATTCTATTTTTATTCTCTTTCGCCATAAAATTCCACAATTTATTTTCACGCGCTGTGGCTTGCGTCAAACGAGAACCAATCCACAAATAACCACTAATCGTCGCAATCAATTGCAAAGCAATAAAACAACTCACCCATTTTACATTATTTCCAAGTAGATTACCAAACGAAATATTCGCCACATTTTCTTGTCCAACCAAAGCTTCTGATGATGAATGTTTCAAGAAAACATAATTTAATAAAACATAAGAAATCGTGACAAAAATAACACCTATAAATAACGCTTTTGGTAAGTTTCGTTTTGGTTGCTCAATTTCTTCTACGATATATGAAGCCGAATTCCAACCTGTATATGCGAAAGTGACATAAACCAAAGAAGTCGCAAATGCTGGAAGTAATAGTTCATTTTTCCAAGTCGAATCAAAAAGTACCGCGTTTGGCTCAACTGCTGGAGCAAAATAAAAACCTAAAGCAATTAAAACGATGATAAATACAACTTTTAGAATAGTAAAAACATTCTGAAATTTACTACTCAAATTTAGACTGAATGATTGAAAAACTGCGACTATCAAAATCATTGCTATTGCAAATTCTTTTCCTAAATCCAATCCAAAAACATTGAGGTATTTTCCCATTGCCAAAGCCGCTAAAGATATTGGAGCAGAGAAACCTACAAACAAAGAAATCCAACTTGATAAATAACCAAAAACGGGATGAAATGTCCGAGATAAATAAATATAATCTCCACCTGATTGTTTAAATTTTGACGCTAATTCCGAATAAATAAATGCGCCAATCAACGCTAACAATCCTCCTATTGCCCACAATAATAAGATAGAAGTTGTATTTTTTAGATCAGAAATTTGATAACCCAAACTGGTAAAAACACCTGTTCCGATCATATTCGAAATCACTAATGCTGCTGCGGTTTTCCAACCAATTTTTGAATGTGCCATACACAAAAAAGTGCCAATTGAATGTTTGAATTTACATTAAAATTGACACTTAGAATATTTTATTATTGATTAAAATTTAAAACTTGCACGCGCAAAATAATACGCTCCTGTCATCCCCATTTGCACCGGTGCATACGGAAAAACTCCATAATAAGAATTTTCGTAAACTTGCTTGTCTGGGAAAACATCAAACAAATTATTTGCACCAATTGTAAAGTTGAAATTCTTTGTAATATCATAACCAATCGAAGCATCCGTCACCACTTTTCCCGTGTGTTCTTGGATACTTCCCCAAGGATATCCATCTTTTGTCACTTTTCCGAAATACGTGTTACGTACCATAAAATTGAATCCAGAAATTGCATAATTTAATCCTAAAGTTGCTTTTGTTTTTGGGCTTAATGATTCGATAATATTGACTTGATCAGGACCAAAAAATTCTTCTGTTGGAATTGTCAAAGCTGTTGGAAAATGATAACCGACAATCTTTGTTTCATTGATATTTCCTGATAAACTTGCATTCAATTTTCCTCGACCTAAACGAGTATCATAGGAAATTACTAAATCCAAACCTTTGGTTTCAGTATCAATTGCATTCGTAAAAATACGCGCTGTCGCAACATTATATTTTTCTAAAGCAGGATCTGTGATATCAGAAGTCAAGACAATTCGGTCATCAACTTTTATAAAATATCCATCCAATGTGATGAATAATTTTGAAGTCGGACGAAATGTTAAACCTAAGCTTGCATTGATTGATTTTTCTTCTTTCAATTTATCCAAACCAATTTCTTTCGACAATTCAGACTCATTTCGGATAATTCCTTTTGTTACCAAAACTTGATCACCATTATCATTCAAGAATAAATCGGTATATGAATTACTGAAGTATTTTTGTTGTAGAGAAGGCGCTCTAAATCCTGTCGAAATCGCACCACGAACCGAATATCCTTTTGCATATTCATATCGCATCGCTAATTTTCCGTTGATTGTACTTCCAAAATCTGAGTAATTTTCGAAACGTCCTGCTAAATCAGCCGTAAAATCTCCAAATTTCAATTCTCCATCTACATAAGCCGCAACAGAATGACGATCACCTTTTACAGCATTTAACGGAGAAAATCCTACAAAAGATTCAGATCCAGAACCTGAGTAAGAAGCTTCATCTCCAGCTTCGATTTTATATTGTTCAAAACGATATTCTCCTCCAAACGCTAAACTAACATTTTGGTTGATTCGTTTTGAAAAATCTAAATTGACTGTATTTTGTAAAAATTGATGTTTCCCTGCGTAAAAATCGGTTGGAGAATTTAAACCTAATGATTGATTAATTGAATTTTCTAAATCATATTTGAATGAATTTAAACCAAAAGTATTACTCAAGTCAACTTTCCATCCATCATATGAATAACGTAATCCTGTCGAATTTGAATAATCATTTACATTAGATTTTAACGTTGCTTGAAAACCATTTGGATAAATTTTTAACGCATCTTCAGACAATTCGCTTGGCAATCTTCTAAAACCGAATCCATTTCCTTGGCGTAATGAAACGCCTCCAAATGAATAAAAATCTAATCGATCATTAATCGCCGTTTCAGCATTTACAAAAAATTGTTGATTTTTGATTGCCGCATCTCCAATTTGAAATCTAAAATCTTTTCTCGAAAGCCCTAAAGCAGCAATTTTAGCGTCATCCGCAGCTCTTGCAGCATCTGGATCATCTGCAAAATCGTAGGCGAAATTATCTCCAAAAATATCTAAATTATGATCTTTCGAACGATTCGTTTTCTTGCGCTCACTTACAACTGCCGAAAAAACAATCGAACCCGATTGTCCTAATTTCGTTCCATAACTGCCGTTAAAATTGTACGTTTCTCCATCATTTCGAGAAGTCTGACCATACGTTAAAGACGCGTCACCACCTGGTTTAGATTTCAAAACAATATTTACAACCCCCGCAATCGCATCAGAACCATATTGCGCAGCTGCACCATCACGTAAAACTTCAATTTTATCAATCGCTGAAATCGGAATTGCGCCTAAATCTGTTCCTACAGAACCATTCCCTACCGTATTTTGGTAATTCACTAAAGATGTTGTGTGACGACGTTTTCCATTAATCAAAACCAAAACCTGATCTGGTCCCATTCCACGCAACGTCACAGGATCGATATGCTCCGTTCCATCGGCAGATGATTGACGAACCGAATTAAAAGAAGGAATAACCACATTCAAAATATCATTCACACTCAATTGAGGAGAAGACGTTTTCAATTTCTCAACATCGATAATATCGACAGGAACCGACGAATTAACCACCGTTCTTTCTGATGTACGACCACCGATTAAAATAACTTCGTTAAGATTTGTTTCCTCTTTTTCAACTTCTTGAGCGAAAAGTGTAGATGCGCAAATAAATGCGAATGAAGCAAGTAAAAATTTGTTTCTTTTCATTTTTAATTTTCATAAAACTCTCAAGAAACCAACAGATAAAAGTGAAATACTTTTACTCATCTTTCCCTCTAATAGGTTGGATTTAGCACCTTAGATTATAAGTCATCTGGTTGCTAAGGTTTCACAGGGCCAATCCCTCCACCTTTCTTGATAAGTTGTGCAAAGGTAATGTTAAAAAATGAAAAAGCAAATAATACTCTATCAATTTTATAGAGTTATTGAATTAACAATGAAATATCTAATTCTTGACTTTCATCCAAATTCATCATTGCATTGATTCGTTTGAATGATTTAAAATTAACTAAATCTGAAACCTTTATATTTTTCTGAATGATTTCGCCTGATTGCAACAAAGCTTCTCGCATTGTTCCTTTCAACAAAAAAGTTCGTGGCGTGACCCATTGCGAACCATCAAAAAAAACAATATTCGAATAAATACAATCTGTAATATAATTTGATTTTACCAACACCAAATCATCTGTTTCTGATTCTTTTAAATACTCATCAAAAAACCAACGATCTAAATATTTGTAGGAATAATCAATTTTATTTTCGATTTCAAAAAGTTGAATACTTTCAATTGGTTTGATTTGATACGGTTGAAATTCTACCGATTGAATTTCTCGATCATAAACAATTCTAACTTTATATTTTTCATCCGTTAAATCTGTTGGAAACTTAATAATTTCGTTCAATAAAATCGGATTGATTTCAGTAAAATTATCATTTCTTGTCCGATCAAATCTCGCTTGATGAAATTCTAAATTTCGAAGTTGTTTATTCACACAACAAATCGATTCAATAAATTGGAACATATACTTTCTGAATTAATTCTTCGTATTCTGCTTTCGCTTTGCTTTTTGCCGTTATTCCTCCTCCACTCTTGAAAAACAATCCGCCTTGATTATTTTCAATGAAACGAATCATCACAGCACTATCAAGATTTTCGCCATCAAAAATACCGAAAACACCTGTATAAAAATTTCGATGATACTTTTCTGCTTCTAAAATAATTTCGATGGTTTTCTTTTTTGGAGCACCACAAATAGAACCAGCAGGTAGAAGTTGATCGAAAATCGTTCCTAAGTTTTGGTAATAATCATCATTCAAATCACCTTTTATCTCAGAACTCACTTGTAAAAGTGTTGCATCATTTGTCTTCACCTCATCGATATATCGATAATTTGTCACCTCAACATTTTCGGAAACAAGGCTCAAATCATTTCTGATTAAATCGACAATTGTAGCATGTTCGGCAGCTTCTTTTTCATCATTTAAAATGAGTTGTTTCGCATTTGGAATCGAGGCATCAATAGTTCCTTTCATTGGGTTTGAAAAGATTTTTTGATCTTCAATTTTCACAAAACGTTCGGGAGAAAAACAAACAAATTCATCTTTATATTTCAATTTATATTTTGCTTCAGAAAACTGAAAAATTTCGTCTAAAGACAAATCAGTTTCGATTTTTGTTGGAAGCGTTAAATTCGTTAAATATGAATTTCCAAACAAAAGATTCTCATGAACATAATTGAATTTTGGCAAATATTCGTCAAAGGAAATCGGGAATTTATTGAATTTAAAATCTTTCTGAAAAGATTCTTTTTTTCGCGAATCTATTTCAAATTTTATCTCATCAGGTAATTCATTTAACGGAATTACTTCTCCATTTTCTTTCAAAAAATCGATCATAAAAAAAAAGGGAACTTTTGCAGCTCCCAATTCATTCATTTTCGTAAAAATCGAATGCTTTGCTAACATTCGATAAAATTAATATTATTCTTGATTTGTACCAAGTAGATCAATTTCTGTTTTTTCATCATCTGTCAAAATCATATCTTTTAACATGAAATATACCGGAATGGTGAGGAAAATTTATTCTTTTTTGGCAGTAAGGAAATAAGAACATAGAAAAGCTCTATTACAGTCTTGGGTTTTGATGTTTGATTTGTATAATGTATTATATAATTAAAAACATTTTTTTCCATTTGGCAATAGTGTTTCTGCTTAATGAAAAATTATTTGCCAATTGAGTATTATTCAGATTGTTTTTTTTCTGATAATCCAATATCTTAAGAATATCAGATTTGCTATAAGAGCGGTGTTTTTGGTTTTCTGCTTGTTTTTGTTTATCAACAATACCAAATATTATTTTGTTAAGTTCGATGATGTCTAAAACCGAAAGATTCTCCTTTTTCAATAAGGGATGACATTCCGCTTTCTTTTCTGGGTGTTTGTTGAGGATATCTGAATAAATTTTTCTATAGTTGGGCTGATTATTTTTCATATTTATTTTTTGTGTATTAAACTATTACCTTATCTTCTTTGTTTGAAGTATTTTTTTTCAAAATGTTCATTATAAAAAAACTGCTAACCATATTTTCAACAGTTAGCAGAACTTGAATTTAGGTTTAAAATGGTTTAGTTAAGTCCATCCTCTTGGTTTATGGTTGCTTATTTTATCTCGCTATATTTACTTATCCATTTGTACAAAGTAGTTTTTGGTATTCTGTACCGTTCTATTACTTCATTTTTTGTCATCTTACCATTTGAAATCTGTTCTAGAATAAAATCGATTATTTCCTTGGTATAGATATTTTTTCGGAATTGCGGGAGTGATGATTTTTTATTATTTTCATTCTCTTCTTGTTTGACTGGTGGTGCATACAAAATAAGATGCTGTGTGTATATTCTAAAAAAATCATATTCTAAGAGCTTGCTCCATTTCAATAAAATTTCTGTATCTAAACTTTTAGCCTGATACATTTCAGTAACTTCTTTTTCTTTGCATTTAAAGAAGTTACAGATACGGGACATTTCTATCCCGCTTTCTGTAACTGCTTTTTCAATCATTTGTCCTATGTTTATTTCTTTGAAAGTCATTTGTTTGTGTTCTTAGAATCGCTTTTTTAAACGAGTTTTTTATAATTGGTATAAAACCTCACGGGTTTTGGAAATCCGTGAGGTTTGAAAATCATTTTGTGTTATTAGAATCGCTTCTTAGTTTATAGGTAATGCATAAAAGAAATTTTCCCAGTTTCCGGCATCGAATCTATAGCTTGTAAGTGGGGGTGTTGGCTGGGTAGCAGTCAGTGTAACATCATTATATAGCGGTATGTTTTTTAAAAAAGTGTAAAGTGTAATGCCTGCGGGATTGGTTACATTCACAATTAAGCTTCCTTGTATCATATTGAGACTGGTATTACCTCTGTTTTTAACCATCCTACCTCCAAAAGCAGCTGCAGTACCTGCACCAGATTGATAACTAAAACCTGTTGTATCAATAGATGTATTTGATGAACTGAAAAATACTGGTAAATAATAGCTGTAACCCAATGGATATGAAACAGGTAAATATACTGATATACCTAAATATACAGCGTATTTTCCGGGTTTTAGATTTATTGTTGCACCTATCAGTTTATAAGGAACTGTTGCTACTACAGCAGGGTCATTATCAGAAAAAACTCGAGGTGGAGCAGAAAACCTCCCTATTACAATATCTCGTTTACTGATGTCCTTCCATGTAGCAAGTCCATTTGCGTCTGTTTGTAAAACTCTTCCAGTCTTTTCATTACCATCTACTAATCTAAAACCTGTATTATATGTAGGATTTGTTAGAGTTGCATCAACGGATCTAATATCCAACTTAGTATCAGGATGTATTGTTCCTATTCCCATTTTTCCGTCAGGCATTACAATTACATCATTATTTTGTTCTGCAAAAGTAAAGGTACTTCCAGAAGTAGGATTGTTTTTGTCCGCATCAATGTGAAAAGTTCCTTGGGGATTACCTGTATTTACGCCCACTTGAGCCGAAAGTCCTCCACAAATTATAAAGGATAATATGAATAATATATTTTTTTTCATTGTAGTTAAATTTTAGATATTACTTGTTAACAGGAATTGCATAAAAATAATTTCCTTTTGCATTTGGATCAAGCGACCATTGCACGCCAGATGTAGCACCACCATATCTCTTAACATTATCTAAGAGTAAATAGAGCGTAACAGATGGAGCAGTTACCGTTATGTTGGTTGTTCCAGCAAAAAAATTAGGAGAATTTGCCGTTTCATTCTTGATTAGAGCAGCTGCATAACCAGCATTAACATTACCATCCTGAGAAAACCCAATCTGTTGTCTTACAACTTTATCGGTAGATACAAGACCATGTACCCATGTTCCATCACCAATATTTACATTCATTGTATTATTCAGTCTCAGTCCTGTATTTACAATCCAATTGCCCGTAGTTAATTCAATTTTATAATTGGTATATCTATATTGACCACTATTTTCATCAGACGTAACAATTAAGCCAGGTGTTTCTATAGTGCCGACTACAGCTCCTTTGGCTGTTCCCAAGATTGTCCATTTTGCATTTCCTTGATCGGTAGTTGAAGTAAGCATGGCACCAGCCGATTGAGAACCATCAATCAATTTGAATCCGGGTACAGGCACTGCAGTAGTTCCGCCTGTCTGTATTTCTAATTTAGCAGTAGGGGTTATTGTTCCAAGTCCTACGTTACCGTTTTGTAGTACGGTAACATCATTTAGTTGTTGTGCTGGTGTATGTGCGGAACCAGTTTTAGGGTTATCTTTTCCTCCATCAATATTAAAAACACCTTGAGGGTTTGGAGTATTAATTCCGACTTGTGAAAATAAAGTTCCACAAAATAAAGATGAAATGAGTATAATTATATTTTTTTTCATTGTAGACATATTAAATTATTATGCTTATTTATAATATTATTACTTTTAAGCTGGATTAATGGGAACTGCGTAAAAAATATTTTCTGCATTTGTAGGTGTATATTGCCACGCTGCACCTGTTGCACCAGCAGGAGTTGGAATGTTTTCTATTAAAATATGCAAATCTACACCACCAGGTCCTACATTAATTATTGAGCTTCCTTGTATAAAGCTACCATTATTGTCATTAGCTGTACCTGAAATATAATTTGAACCTCGTATAATAACACCACCAAACGAAAAATCAGGATTATTGGTTACACTCTCAACTGTAAAACCAGTTTGCGAAATTGTTGTTGGACTGGAAGAAATATATCCATTAAGGTAATAACTACTTTTGTAATCAATTGTTCCTCCTGAAGCTACATAGTTAAACCTCATACCAACATTAACGATCCATCTGCCTTCGGGGATATGCAACGTTTCCCCTGTGTTGATGAATGTGGCACCTGAATTATCCGAAGAAATAGTAGTCGACGACGACTGATTTGCAATTGGTGATATTGTAGATGTTACCCCTAAATTCAGTAACTTCCAAGTTCCTATACCGTTTGCATCGCTAATCATTGTATGCCCTGCGGTCTGGTTGCCATCCACAATTTTTATATCTGGTTTTGGTGAAGTTGATGTACCTCCAGTAACAACGGTGAATTTAACATTAGGTGAAGTTGCCCCTAATCCGACATTTCCATTTGCGAGAACTACCACATCATTAAGTTGTTGTGCTGCAGTTGGTGTTAAAGAACCTGCATTGTCTTTCTGTCCATCAATATTGAAAATACCAATTGGTTTTTCGGTTTTTATTCCAACTTGGCTATATACTGATAATGAAATTGACAAAAGTGCCAACACTAGTATTTTTTGTTTCATTTGTTTTAAAATTTGAATTAATTTTTTCTAATTACATACTCGAAATAAATTCAACCACAGGCGGAGGACGAATAGAGAAATAGTTTGCACCATTTTAGGAGAATGTCGGTGGACAGGTTTTCCTGTAGATATATTTGTTTTACTTCTTCTTCCTCACATTTCATAAAATTACAGATGCGGGACATTGCTATCCCGCTTTCTGTAACAGCTTGGTTGATTAAAGTGCCTATATGAATATTTTTAAAATTCACCTTTTACATCAATAGATTTTATTGCAACTTTTTTTAGTTACAGATGTGGGATATTGCTATCCCACTTTCTGCAACCTCTCTCTCATCATTTGTGTGATAGGGAATTTTTTTTGAAGTTCATTTATGTTGTGTTTTTAGAATCTTAGTTTACTGGGAATGCGTGTAGATAATTTTCCCAGTTTGTGGTAACAAAACGCCATTGTTCTGTAGAGGCAGATTTGTTTTCTATCATTACATATATCGTTGTACCTGCTGGGTCTGTTACATCAATTACATTTACACCTTGTATTAATACAGGAGAACCGCTCCAAGTATTTCTTATCATTCTTCCTCTTATTTGGTTGTTACCGATAAAATTAAAAGTCGTATTTTCTAATACTGTTTGATTTGATGATAAATATAGTCTAATAGGATAATTTTCTCCATTAGCAAGTCCTGACGTCACAGAAATCGTTAAACCAACGTGTACCACCCATTTCCCTGGCCCTAATGTTAGGTAAGTTGTAGAATATTTGGGCGTTGCGCCACCATCGGACAATACTGTTGTCTGAGATGATGGAAACTTGCCTAGTTGTACTTTTCTTGTAATATTAATCTCTTGCCAAGTTCCTACACCATTGGCATCGCTTCGCAAATATTTATTGGTACCCTGTGTACCGTCAAATAATTTGAAACCTGTAACGGGCGAAGCACTGGTACCCCCTGTTACAATATCTAGTTTGGTAGTGGGTGTAGTAGTTCCTAACCCCATATTTCCGTTCGGGAGAACGACCAAATCGTTGAGTTGTTGTGTAGCGGTTGGCGGATTTGCATTGTCTTTTCCACCATCTATATTAAAAATACCTTGTGGTGTATTGGTATTGATTCCCACTTGAGAAAATACCGAAGTATATCCTAAAAATGTACATAGTACAAGTATATATTTTTTCATTTTGATTTTGTTTAAAGCGTTATTCGTTTACAGGAATTGCATAAAGGTAATTTTCCCAGCTACTATTGTTATATCCCCACATACTACCACCTGTTGCTGGACTTACTAAAGATTTATTTTCTATCAATACATAAATCTCTCTTGGGTCTGTGCCATTTACACGGATTACCATAGAACCAGAAAGAAAATTTGGAGAACCTGGGTCAGTGGTTTTTAGTATCACACCTGCATATCCACTGTTTCCTCCAGATGGACCAAGTGGTGTGTAACCAGCTTTTGTATTGGTTGTAGTACTGGTAGATAGATAAACGTGTAACCAGTAAGGATTTTCGTAAGTACTACCTGCACCTGTGGTTGGGTAGTAGAAAGTCATCCCAAGATTCACAATCCATACACCAGGAGTAAGGGTAATTTTTGCTCCAGAATATTTTGCTCCACCGCTATTATCGGATGTTATATGAGATACTGCAGAAAAATCACCTTCTACTAGTTTCTTTGTAGCATCAAGTTTTTTCCAAGTTCCGATTCCTGCTCCACTTATAGTAGCAAGAACTCGTTGGTCGCCCTCATTTCCATCAGTCAGTTTAAAACCTCTTACTGGAGTTGTTGCATCACCACCAGTTACAATGTGAACTTTGTGTGATGGGTTTATTGTTCCAAGTCCCATATTTCCGTTGTCTAAAACCGTTAGGTCATTTAGTTGCTGTTCAGCGGTATGTGCATTTCCAGTTTCAGGATTGTCTTTTCCACCATCTATATTGAAAACACCTTGTGGATTTTTTGTGTTTATTCCGACTTGAGAAAAGGCGGTACCAGACAACAAAATAAGTGCTAAAAAGATAAATTTTATATTGTTTTTCATATT
>NZ_JAOCFS010000039.1:0-18563 GCF_029842105.1 Empedobacter sp. GD03797 | reverse complement strand
GCAAATCGTAACAGAAATCAAAGAAGGAACTTACAAAAGCCAAATCCTGTACTTGCGCAAATCCTTAGAACAAGGAAAAATGGAACCATACGAAAAAGCAAAGAAATCATTACTAGCTTTTACACCAAGTGCAACATTTAAAGGAGGTAGAAAATTAGACTACCTCCAAAATTACAATCAAATAATCGTACTGGATATTGATAAAGTTGAGAAAAATAAGCTTGCCGAAATCAAACTAAAAGCGACAGAATTAAGTACAACATTTGTTGCATTTATCAGTCCATCAAACAACGGATTAAAGCTATTCATCAAGGTTTCAACGAACCAAG
This sequence comes from Empedobacter sp. GD03797, assembly GCF_029842105.1. NCBI lineage: Bacteria > Pseudomonadati > Bacteroidota > Flavobacteriia > Flavobacteriales > Weeksellaceae > Empedobacter > Empedobacter sp. GD03797. The sequence continues at coordinate 18,234 of NZ_JAOCFS010000039.1, read as the reverse complement.
ACGAACACAAAATACGTACAACATGGTCAAAGAATTTTACGAAAATGAGTTAGAAATCGAAATCGATAAATCCGGAAAAGACGTTACAAGATTATGTTTCTATTCTTATGATCCTGAAATCTATTTTAACCCAAACGCAGAAATTTTTCATTGTCATTCTGAACAAAATTGTCATTTCGAGCTTGTCGAGAAATCTAATCAAAACGATCTGGTCACTGAGCGAAGCCGAAGTGCAGAATCTAATAGCTCAAATCTAAATACTCCAGATCTATTATACGATAATTGCGTTAGATTCACAAAACAGAAGATGGATTATATCGAAGGAAACCGAAATAACTTTGTGCATCAATTAGCGTGTAATCTTAACAGAAAAGGTGTTGGTTATTCAGAAGCGTTAGGATTCATTTTATCCGATTACAATTACAACGAAATCGAAGTAATGAATGCAGTAAAAAGTGCGTACAACAATACTCACGAATTTGGTACAGATAAGGAGTATAAAACACCAAAAACAAAGGAAAAGACAAATCCGAAAAGTAGTACAACAAACGAGGAAGAAGTCGATGATGACGAAGAAAAACCTGCTGCCATAGAACGATTAGAAATGTTCCTTAATAAAAGGTACAACTTTAGGTACAACATTGTAACAGGAAAGTTGGAATACAAAAAGGTTCGCAACCAAATGTTTAAACCAATTACCGACTTTGTAGAAAACTCAATTCTTAGAGAAGTTCTAAAAGCTAAAGTCAAATGCAGCATTCAAGGATTACGCTATTTATTGATGTCGGATTATGTAGAACAATACGATCCATTCAAAGATTATTTTTTCAATTTACCGGAGATTAATCAAGAAGTAGATTACATTACCCAATTAGCCAATACGATTACCACAACCAATCAAGAATTGTGGTTAGAGTGTTTCAAAAAATGGTTTGTTGCCATGGTGGCTTGTGTCTTAAACGAGAAAATCGTCAATCAAACGGTAATAGTTTTCAGTGGAAAACAAGGAATAGGCAAAACAACGTGGATGGAAAAGTTAGTGCCAAAACCATTAAAAGATTATTTGTTTTCAGGCACGATTAATCCCAATAACAAAGACACATTAATTCATTTAGCAGAATGTATGCTCATCAACTTAGACGAGTTAGAAAACCTAAACAAAACCGAGATTGGATCACTAAAAGAAATCATTACAAAATCCCATATCCGAATGAGAAAAGCATACGGACACAACAACGAAACATTACCACGTAGAGCATCATTTGCAGGAAGTGTAAATACAGCTCAATTTTTAAATGATACAACAGGTTCTCGTAGATTCTTATGCTTTGAAGTCGAACACATTGAATATCATCACAACGTAAATCTTGATAACTGCTATAAACAAGCTTTGCATTTAATTGATCAAGGATTTAGATATTGGTTCAACAACGAAGAAATTAAAAACATCAACCAAAACAACGAACAATACCAAATCAAATCCCCAGAAGAAGAATTGTTACTAACTTGGTTCGAGAAAGCAGATAAAGAAACAGCCAATGCCTTTTTAAATGCAACTCAAATAGCCACAAGGTTAGCTTTTTTCAGTAACATCAATATTAATAGCGGAACAGTAAATCAATTGGGTAAAGCATTAAAGAAACACGGTTTTATGAGGATTTCTAAAAATGGTTCGTATGTATATGCAGTTAAAGAATTAGAATACGATCAAGTCCAAAAAATGAACAAAGAATTAGAGTAGAAATAAATTAATAATGGCATAATGATTTGTAGGCGAGTGTCAATCTTTTGAATGAAACGTAAAAATGTTTACCGACCAACGGGAGTGATTTAAACATTTTAGTGGAATGAAAAATTGATTGACCGTCGAAAATCGAAGCCTTGATTTTTTGGTTCGTTTTGGATCAAGCCAAAATGAACATATGATATTTTGATTCGTTTTTGTGTCAAGACAAAAATGAAAGTAAACAATTTTGTTTCGTTTTGGATCAATAAAAATAAATATTATAAAACAAATAATTCTAATATCTAACATCTAAAACCTCAATACTAGGTGCAAAAATCCCCTTACTTTTCCTTACTTTTTAAGTACTCAAAAAACGTTAAAATTTCATTGTAATACTCAAATATACATCGAATAACACCAAGTAAGGAAAGTAACCAAATTTGACCAAAAGAAAAAATTGTAAAATCACTCAAAACAAAAACTAGTAACATAAGCTAAAATTAAAGAAAAGGAGAACCACTGGTTCTCCTTATTGCGTTACTATCTTCGTTTGAAACAGTTTTTTCAGAAACTCAAAAAACAAAAAAATGTTTTTGCCGAAATTTGGTTACTTAGGTTACTTTTGTAAAATTGAAAAACTCTACAAAAAATATTTAACAAATAATTTGCAGGATAATTTTTTTTATACAACCTTTGTTGAAGTGAAATTTGAAACATTCTACAATGAAAAATTATGAAAAGGTAAAATTAAGAGATATTGCTTCATTTACTTTTGGTTTTCATACGAGTAAAATTGAAAGTCAAGGAATTATTTATCTACAAGCGCGTAATTTTAACGAGAATGGAAGTTATTTGAATAACGTAGATAAATATATTGAATTGAATGAAAACAAAGATGATGTACTCTTAAAAGATGGAGATGTTCTTTTTGTAGGTAAGGGGATGCGATTTTTTGCATATACATATAAACAAGAAATTGGTGAGGCTGTAGCATCATCTATTTTCTATATAATAAAAACGAATCGAGAGGCACTTTTACCAGATTATTTAGCCTGTATTCTTAATCATTCTAAAAGTCATAACTACTTTAACAGTATCGGAGCTGGTAGTTCTATTCCTTCTATTCGTAAAAGCGAATTAGCAGATTTCGAAATTAATCTTCCATCATTACAAGTACAACATAAAATTGTAGAAATGTATGATCTCCATAATAAAGAAATACAATTATTAGAACAACTAAAAGAAAAAAAGCAAGTAAGATTTAACCAATTAATTAACGAAATAACAAAATAAAAATATGGCATCAAAATTAACGCAACAAGAGATCAATAAAGTAGTATGGAAAGCATGTGATTCATTACGCCCGGTCATGGGAAGTGGTTCATATAAGGATTACATCTTAACATTGTTATTCGTAAAATATTTATCTGACGTTTGGAATGAAAAAGCAAACGATTTAAGAGCTAAATACGACGGAAACGAAGAGATGGTTAAGCGTCAATTAAAACGTGAACGTTTTGTATTACCTGAAGAAAGTTCTTTCGATTATCTTTTTGAGAATCGTAATGAAAATAACATTGGAGAGTTAATAGATATTGCGTTAACTAAATTAGAAGATGAAAACCGTTCAAAATTAGCTATGGTATTCCGTAGCATATCGTTCAATTCAGAAACTGCTTTTGGTCCTACAAAACAACGCAATCAAATTCTAAAAAATCTGCTTACAGATTTGAATGAGCTTAACTTACAACCTTCTCATTTAGAAAATAATGATGTTATTGGTGATAGCTATGAATATTTAATTTCCTTATTTGCAGGTGAAGCAGGTAAGAAAGCTGGTGAATTCTATACTCCATCAGAGGTAAGTACCTTATTAGCTAAATTAGTTGATCCACAACCAGGTAATCGTATTTGTGATCCGGCATGTGGTTCGGGTTCTTTATTGATTAAAGTTGCCAAAGAAATCGAAGGGAAAAATTATGCCTTATATGGTCAGGAGAACAACGGTTCTACTTGGGCACTTTCTCGTATGAATATGTTCTTGCACGAAGAAGATAATGCAGTAATAGAATGGGGTGATACATTAAACAATCCACAATTAAAAGAGGAAGATAGTTTAATGAAATTCGATATTGTAGTGGCTAATCCACCATTTTCACTAGACAAATGGGGAGCAGAAAACGCCGATGCAGATACATACAAACGCTTCCATCGTGGGGTTCCTCCAAAATCTAAAGGTGATTATGCGTTCATTTCTCACATGATAGAAACAACCTATCAAGATTCTGGAAAAGTTGGTGTTATTGTTCCGCATGGTGTATTATTTAGAGGAAGTAGCGAAGGTAAAATCCGCCAAAAGTTAATTGAAGAAAACATGTTAGAAGCTGTAATTGGTTTACCTGCCAACTTATTCTTTGGTACAGGTATTCCTGCGGCTATTCTTATTTTCAATAAAGCTAAAGGTTCTAATACCAATGTGTTGTTTATAGATGCAAGTGCAGAGTACGATTCTGGTAAAAATCAAAATAAATTAAGTGAAAAACACATCCAAAAGATAGTTGATGAATTTAAAAAATTCAAAGCTTTACCTGCTTTAGAAACAGAAAATGGAGAAGTACTTACCGATAAATTCTCTTACCGTGCAACCTTTGAAGATATTAAATCAAACGAGTTCAATTTAAATATTCCTCGTTACATCGATACATTTGAAGAAGAAGCCGAAGTAGACATCAAAGAAGTGAACAACGACATCAACCAACTTAAAAACAGTTTGACAGAAACAGAAGCTAAAATGCAAGCGTTTTTAAAGGAATTAAAGCTCATATAGATTAACCTACTTAAACCAAAAAACAACTATTTGGTTAGTAACTAGCGAATGGCATGGTGGTGGTGTAGAACACGGTAATTCAAAAAAATAATGAAAATACAATACATTTCAGATCTTCATTTAGAATCACATAACAACAGGATGTTTTTTGAAAAATATCCTGTTCAACCTTGTGCAGATTATTTAGTTCTTGCGGGCGATATTATACCATTAAACCAAATCGATCAAATTAATTTTTTCCTAGATCATATCAGTCAGGTATTTACTAAAGTATTTTGGATTCCTGGAAATCATGAATTTTATGGCTCAAATTACCAATCATATCAATCCTGTAATATTCCCATTCGAGAAAATGTATTTTTAATCAATAACCAATCGGTGTTACTAGAGGATTATGAATTGATTTGCTCTACTTTATGGTCTAATGTAGACCTAAACAAAAGATGGTTTTTACAATATCACATCAACGATTTTAAATACATTAAATACCAAAAGGATTATATAGATGCGTTAGATTATAATGCATTTCATATCGATGCCTTGAGTTTTTTGGAACGTACATTACAAAATACAAATCCCAGCAAAACCATCGTAGCAACACATCATTGCCCTATAATGTTATCCATTCCTGAACAAGAAAATTTCAGTTCTGTTTATGGATCTTCGTTAGAGGAGTTGATTATAAAATACCAACCACTGTATTGGATTTATGGTCATACACATACAGCCAATGAGATGATAAATATAAGGAACACGAGCTTACTTACCAATCAGTTGGATATAGCTTCAGAAATTAATTATTGCAATAAAACAATTGGTTTTTAAATTAGTAACACTTTTTCTGCATAATAACATTATATTTGTTATCGTGCAATTTTAATGTTAGTATTATGATTCAGCTAAAAAATTACATCAACGAAACGATAGGAATTCATTGCGAGGTAAGCCCTTTAAGCAAGAATATCCTTAATCAATTACCCATCTATTTGCGTAATGCTTATGGATGGTATGAGTTGTTGATGTTAAATAAAAAATTCGTCATTGCCTATGCAGAAACGGATGACGAGTTTACAATTGCAGCCATAGACACGCAACTAGCAAATATTGAAGAAAGAATTAATCAACCCATTATTCTTTGCGTGGACGAAATGGAAGCCTATAATCGTAAACGATTAATCGAAAAAAAACGAGCATTTATCGTACCGTTTAAGCAATTGTATATACCATACGTATTCATCGATTTTACAGAATACAGATACCAAACCAAAGGACGAACTGCACAAACCTTGCAACCTTTTGCGCAGGTATTAGTCATTGCACATTTGCTGAATACTAATAATCAATATACAATCGAAGATATTCCATTAAAAGAAATTGCAAACCAATTTCAGGTAAATACCATCAACGTTTCGCGTGCAGTCGAAAATTTAGCCGAATTAGAATTAATAGAAATCGTACAGCGTGGTCGTTATAAAATGTTCCAATTCAAATTCGATAGAAAAGCTTTGTGGGAAAAAGGGCTACAAAACAACATCTTTATCAATCCAATTTCTAAGGAGTATTTCGTAGAGTATAATTTTAATTGGAATTTACCATTATTAAAAGCAGGAGATACTGCCTTAACGGAGTACACCAATATAAATCCAAGCGATCAAATGGCTTTTGCTATAGATAATCAAACATTTAATTTAATTAAGAAGAATAACCAACCCAATACATTCAATGAATTTGGTGGAGAATATCTATTTCAAATATGGAAATACGATCCAAATTTCATTAACAGAATCAGTCAATCTGCATACGACAAGGTCGATCCCATTTCTTTATTCTTAACCTATAAAGACGATCAAGACGAACGTGTGCAAATGGAATTAGAACACTTAATCAATCGATTTATATGGTAAAAGGCATAGAACAATTTAAAGCATATTTTGCTGCATTTCCAGATAATTATATCATTATCGGTGGTACTGCTTGCGATATGATTATAGAAGATGAAGGATTAGTAGCTCGTGCCACAAAAGATATTGACATCATTTTAGTGGTAGAAGCTTTAAATCCGGAATTCTTAAAAAAATTTTGGCAATTTATAAAAGAGGGCAATTACAACCGAAAAGAAATAAGCAGCGACGAACGCCAATACTATCGATTTATGGATCCGGAAAACGAAGATTTTCCACAGCAGATAGAATTGTTTTCGCGTAAACCAGATTTGATTGAATTAGATCCTGAGATGCATCTAACGCCTATTCCGGCAGATGATGATTTAAGTAGCCTATCTGCCATTTTATTAGACGATATCTTCTACCAATTTATTAGAGAACATAGCGTGGTTGTGGCAGATGTGCATCGTGCAAATACAGAAGCTTTAATTGCTTTAAAGGCAAAAGCATATTTAGATATTACGGGGCGTATTGCTAATGGAAGCAAAGAAGACAGCAAACATCTGAAAAAGCATAAAAACGATTGCCTCAAATTAGCTTTGCTATTTACTGGAGAAGAACGCATTGAGTTGCCTCAACCCATCAAAGAGATGATGATAGATTTCCTTAAAATGATAAAAGAGGATTTGCCTACCCCCGATGTGTTTAAAGCAATGGGTATGAAAGGCGCTAAAAGCGAAGACGCACTACATGCAATAAAGTCTGTGTTTACGATTACAGATGATGACCTAGCATAAAAATATTACAACAATGACAAAAACAACACAATATAAAAATACTTCGATCGGACCTATCCCTACAGATTGGGAAGTAAAAGAATTTTTCAGTTTTACAAATCTTTCAAAAGAAAAATATACACCAAATGTCAACGAGGATTATAGATGTTTAGAATTGGAGCATTTTGAACAAGAGACAGGTACGATTAATGGGTGGGTTAATTCTTCAAATCAAAAAAGCACTAAAAATAAATTTAGAAAAGGAGATGTATTATTTGGGAAATTACGACCTTATTTAAGAAAATTTTGGTTGGCAGAATTTGACGGAGTCTGTTCAAGTGAAGTTTGGGTATTGAATTCTAATCAACAATTTTGTTCTAATGAATTTTTATTTAGATTAATGCAAACTGATTCTTTTATTTCGGTTTCAAATATTTCTTCAGGGTCTAAAATGCCGAGAGCGGATTGGAGTTATGTGTCCCAATTCCCATTCCCACTTCCCCCACTACCAGAGCAACAAAAAATTGCGGAAGTATTATCAACGTGGGACAAAGCGATCCAAGAAACCGATGCCATCATCAAAAAACTAGAAGCTAGAAATAAGGCGTTGGCAAATAAACTTTTCGAAGAAAATAATTGGCAAATAAATAAACTAAGTGACTTATTTGAACGTATTACAGATAAAAACAAAGAAGGTAATACAACTGTAACAACTATATCAGCGAAACACGGTTTTATTCTTCAAGAAGATTTTTTCAATAAAACAGTAGCGAGTAAAGATTTATCAAATTATTATTTGATAAATAAAGGTGATTTCTGCTATAATAAAAGTTATTCAAAAGATTACGATTGGGGAGTTGTAAAAAGATTGAACGACTTTGAAAAAGCTGTGGTTACTACTTTATATATCTGTTTTAGATTTAAAGATACATCTCAAAATTCAGATTTTTGGGAGCTTTATTTCGAAAATAAAATTTTAGATAAAGGTTTATCAAAAGTAGCTCAAGAAGGTGGTCGTGCACACGGTTTATTAAATGTGACTTCTGGAGATTTCTTTGGTATAAAAGTTAAAGTTCCTTCTTTAGATGAACAAAATGCCATCGCAGAAATCCTAAACACAGCTAACCAAGAAGTAAAACAATACCAACAAAAATTAGAGGCACTTAAACTTCAGAAAAAAGGATTAATGCAGCAATTATTAACCGGTAAAGTACGTACGGTATAACACTAAATAGGCTAGCACTAACATGAATATTAAAAGCTTAATCGAAGATATTATTGTGGGGATGGCGAATAACGAGCCATTAACAAATTTGGTAAGTAAAATTCAAGTCGTTTCTAAATTATTAAAGAACGAAGAATTCAAAACTTGGGTAGATAACGAATTTATCTATGGCTATAATACAGAAGATGATTTACCAGTGTATAGAAATATACATGTTTTAGCAGTAAAAGCAAGTTTTGTTCAGCATTTAGGTTTAGGTCTAATGAAGCAATACACAAATTTTGAAGTACCAATTTTAAATCTTGGTCCTGATAAATATAAAGAAGTAATGCAAATTCCTTTTAAAGAAACAATTGTAGCTTTAGATCAAATGATGCTTCAACAAAAGGGTAACATTCATTATTCATTAAATGGATATGAAAAATATTTAATTCAACAGAAAATACTACAAGATTGTGAAGTTAGTAACATATACAAAATTATATCGAGGTATAGTATAACTAATATCATTGATCAGGCTAAAGCAAAATTGTTAGACACTTTTATCGAATTAAACGATTCGGTTTTCAATAACGAAATAGATTTTAACCTAATGGAGAAAAAAGAAGACATTGCAAAAATTGTGCATCAAACTATCAATACTGGGGTGTACATAAGCGATAACTCATCGGCGAACATTCAAGACACGAATATCGTTGGTGGGACTAACAATAAGGTAGAATTCAATGAAAATTTTGAAGAAGACGTACTAAATCTTACAGCTAAAATTGAACAATTAGCAAAGGATTTAGATGAGGAAAGAGATGAAATTGCTTTCGAAATTAGTAAAATCAAATTAGCGTTAGAGAAGAAAGAATCTCCAAAAATAATAAAGTCAGCTTTCAATGCCATTAAAGGTATTGTAACAAACGTTGTATCTACCGAAATAACAAACCTCTTAACTACTGAATTACCTAAAATCAATTTTTAGTATGAAAGCAACCAACCAACAGAATAAAGAAATAGCAGATTTAATAGGAGAAGAATTAAATATCAAATTCGAACACAACGAACTATCCTTAAACGGATGGGGCGATGTAGACGATTACGCGATAGTTAACGAAAACAATTGGGTGTTATTAGAGTGCGAAAGCACTCAAAAACATCCCAACACCAATGTCTTAAAACTGTACCCTTTTTTAGAAGAAAATCCTAATTTAAATATTATCCTAATACACGTCTTCTTCAGCAACAACAAAGCGCCCAAAAACCGCATTAAACTATGCGATTTCATAGCAGGTAAAATGCAAAAAGAATTCGGAAAACGTTTTCAATACCATCGTAAAATGCTATAAATTTATTAACCATAAACTCTACAAAAAAAAACTATGAATCATAACAGACACAGAAAATATAAAATACTTTCACATCAAGAAAATTCTACCTGGATTACAGATGCAATTACAGATAAACCACAAAAATGTTTTTACTTAAACCATTCTATTGGAGAAGAAATTTATTTATACGAAAAAGAGTATAATAGTTTTACGAGCCGTATTAGGTTTGAATACAGTATTCTTAATTTGTATAAAATTGGTGAATCATACGAATTTAAAATTAATAAAGAAACCGATAAAGTATTAGTAATATCTAATTATGAATCTTTGGAATTTGGAATTCCAATATCATTTAAAGAAAAAGAAAATCAAACAACTATTACACTAGAGATTGATGATTTCGACTTGGATAATAATAAACTTAAATTTAAAAACAGAGTATACGAACCGGTTACTTATGAGATTGATTATTCTGATTTTGAAACAAATAAAATTTATAATATTCCAATTCTAGAAACCTATATTAATCGAAATGATAATTTATTTGCTAAAATAGAATTCAAAAACAAAGTATATTCAGTTAGTATTCCTTCTATTTTAAAAAATGCCGATTTAGGTAAATCCCTTCAAGTAACATTAGGCACTTTTAAGGATTCTAATACTCAAACTTTAAAACTTACAAGATATTCTATTGTTTCTAAATTGTTCACTATTGGTCAAGAAATTAATTTAGTTATTACTGAACAAGAATTTAATCAGGAAACAGGAATTACAAAATGGATATTAAAGGACCAATTTAATTTACGCCACAATTATTACCCATACAATGATTTAACGTTTAATAATGATTATAATAAACTGAATCAAGAGGATGAAATAAAATTAATTGTATTAAAAATAACTGACAATGGCTTCTTAACTCTTGTAAATGAATTAGCTGACTGGAGTAAAAATAATTATTTGATCGAAGATGTATTCGAAGAAATTGGATATGCAGACAAAGAAGACGAATATTTTTTCAAGAATAAAGATTTTTTAACTAATGATGAAAATGATATAGAAACGGGTAACAACAGTTCTTATATCGATCAATATAACGAAGGAGAAAATTTATGGGTTTTCTCGTACTTAGCTAACTTAGATATTGAAATTTATACGGAGTTAGAAAAAGAAAATTACGAAAGAAGTCTTTCTCTTGTTGATATCTATATCAAACTTGAATATTGGATTTTAGAAGGTTCGAATTACCTTTTAAATTTCAGTGAATTTAGAAGGCCTGATATCATTCGTAAAGCTGAATCTAAAATTGAAAAATTAGAGGCTTTAGCTGAGGCCATTAATATATATTTACAAGGGGAAGATCAAAAGTATTTAGAAGATATTAAAGAAAGTTTAGCTCGTACCCCATACCTGAATCAAAAGAAAAAAAATATCCTAAAACAGATTATTAATATTTCTCAGTATTTTAATTCAGATGCAAATAGTCTGATTTACGATACGATTATTCTAATGATTAAACATGGTTTTTTTGAAGATTATGAAAGGTATTCTTATGCAAAATCAATTATAGAAAAAATTAACAGACTTCGCGATAAAGTTTTAGATGGTTTTAATGATGATGATTCTGAAGAAAGTCAACTAAACCTTCAATCATTAATTTCGAATCAATATTTAGTCGTAATTCTTAATTCATATTCTAATGAGAATATGAATGCAACGTATAGTTCGATTAATTACCTAAGATATTTAGCAATTTATCATAAAGATATAAGGTTGTTAGATTTAGCAATTTATCTTATAGTTCACAGAGCGTATTTAGAACCTAATGTGTATAAACACAACAATGCGTTTGATATTTCTTATGAAGAATTTTTTGGAATGATTAGATATCCAGAAAATCAGAAATTAATGTACGTAAAATCAGGGATGTTATTATTTGAGGATAATCATCTGAAAATTTTACCAAACAATATTAATAAAGTTAGAAGTGCAAAAAAATTAAAAGATTCAAATAAAATTCTTTTAGATAATTATCAAAATCTAAATATTTCTGTTTTATCTAAGTTTGAATTTGATGTCATTCATGAAAATAATAGTGAACTTGATAATTTAAATACGATTCTTAAAATACTTAATTATAAAAACGAAGTAATAAAACCTGATTTTATAATAGACGGTAAAAAGATATATAGTGGTCGAATTACGTCTATAGGCATTTATAATGAATATTGTTTTTTAAAATTAAAAATAGAGGGCGAAGAGTTTAACACAATTCTTCATATCAATACTATTCATAAATCAAGAATTTTAAATAACATCAATATGTTTTTTAAAATGCACGATAAAATACAATTTGAAATTACAGAATTTAAAGACAATCGATATTCAATTTCACCTCAAATTCTTTTGACGGATTATGTCAATAAAAATTTCACTGAAGAAACAATTCAAATAGGTCAAATATTAAATATTTATGAAGGTAGAGCGTATTTAATTACTGAAAAAGGTTGGCCGGTTATAATTTTTGATTCAGGTTTTAAAATTGGTGATTTTGTATCAGTAAACATCAAAGAATTCAACGAAGTTTATCAAAATTTTTTAGCAGAAGATGCTGTTTATACGGATCAAAAATTTGATGAAGATCCTCAAGATTTATTTAGAAATTTTCTAATTCAAGCGGGTGTTATTTTTAGAAATCCTATTAGCTCTAAGAAGATTGATAATGAAGATATTGATACTGACGATGTGGTAGAAGAAGTAGTTTACAATAATAAAATAAAAAATCTAGGTTCTTTATTAATTCAATGTCTTGAACAAAGATTATTCTACTTAAATAGTTCTGTTGATACCATCATCCATTATTATTTAATTATTGCGATCAGTGAAATTATTAAAACGGATAAAACGGATAATTATAAAAACAAATTACTTAAGCTAGCAGAAATTATTAAGCTAAAAGATAATGAAATCCAAGGAGGTATATTAGATATTGATGATTTAAATACTATTGATTTAGTTAATGTTTCGGACGATAGTGGTATTAATCTAATTAAGTTTTTTAATACTAAATATCTTGAAATTCCTTTAGATATCCATAGTAATGATGAATTGTATACGCTTAAAAAACTGATTGAATCTTACAATTTGTTTTTGAAGTTAGACAGTGATAAAGAGGTCTTAGAATACATTAAAAAGTCTATAATTCAACAGTTATACATTTCAAATATTCCGAATTGGAATAAAAACAACATAGAATTTGTTTTAAAAGATACTTATATAACGGATGATTCTGAAAAGAAAACAGAAGTTGTGATAACTAATCTAGGTTCTGAATCAAAAAATCAAGAATTTAAAACTTCTATTTTTTATTCAGCTTCTGAAGAACCTCAAGAAAAAATAATTTTAAAAACGATAGCAGGTTTTTTAAATTCTTATGATACAGGTGGTTCTTTATTTATAGGAGTTAATGATTCTGGTGATATTGTAGGTATAAAAAATGATTTGAATTTTTCTAATACGATCAAAACTTTAGATCAATACCAAAATCACATTCAATCGTTAATAGCTGCGGTATTCCCTAAAGAAATAAACGCCTTGATTGATTATAAATTCCATAAAACTGGAATATTAGATTATTTAGAAATTATTATTCCTAAATACGAAAAACCGATTGCTTTAGATAATGAATTTTACCAACGTCAAGGGGTTCAAACCCGAATATTAAAAGGGGATGATGTTGTTGATTTTATTTTTAGAAAAAGTAACATATCGAATAATAAAATAAACCAAAATAATAGTTTTTCAAGTGATAAGGAAAGTACTGAAATAGTAAGTTTTGATACTGATGCAACTATTGATATTGATTTTTACCAGGACATAAAAAATATTGGGCTTAAACAAGAAGAAACAAATAGTAGTTATTCAGAAAAAATACTTGGTATTATGTATATTTTTGAAGATAGTACGTACATGATTTCGTCTAACGAATTGATTGATGAACCGTACATGTTTAAAATTGAAATTTCTGAAAAACATAAATATGGTAGTATATTAATGTGCTACGATAATGCTTGTATTAATCGTATGGAAGTTAGAAGTGTCTTGAATAAAACGTTTAACAAAAAATATAGGAACGCCATTAGTTCTTATGGTAATTTAATGGCTGTTAAACCTTCTTTACCAAGTGACGAAATAGCTATTGAAATTAAAAGGTTTGATAAGCGTTATTTAAAAATTTACAGTATAAATAAAATAACAGAACATACAATTATTGGTCTGAAAGGAAATTGTATTGTACAAGAAGATTTTGACCAAGTAGTAAAATATTATCATAAAGATAAATTTGATAGAAGGTTTGAAAGTTTTAGAAGAGATTCAAGGCAAGGATTAGGTGCTGAATTGGATATCAAATCAAATCTATATGAACTATTAATAAATACTAAAAGATAATGTTATGACACCATCATACCAAGAAGATCACATCAGTCAAATCCCAGCCATTCAATTATTGATGAAGCTGGGGTACAAATATATTTCACCAGAACAAGCTTTAGTTTTAAGAGATAACCGTACCAGCAATGTGTTATTAACTCCGATTCTTAAAGAGCAATTAGCTAAGATCAATAGTATTAATTACAAAGGCGAAAAACATCCATTTTCTGATGCAAATATAAACTTGGCTATAAATGAGGTAAAAGATTTACCCATTCATTTAGGATATATTAATGCCAATCAACATTTTTATGACTTAATAACGTTAGGTAAATCTTTTGAGCAAACCATTAATGGTGATCGCAAGAGTTTTTCATTTAAATATATCGATTGGGAAAAACCTGAAAACAACATTTTTCATGTTTCAGAAGAGTTTGCAGTAACGCGTTCCAATCGTTCAGACACGTATAGACCAGATATTGTTTTGTTTGTCAACGGATTGCCTTTAGGTATCATTGAATGTAAATCCAATGCAATAAAATCTCCTATTGATGAAGCGATTTCTCAGAATTTAAGAAATCAAAAAGAGGATGGCATTCGTGATTTGTATGTGTACTCTAATTTAGTGATGGGATTAGCTGTTAATGAAGCTAAATACGCAACTACAGGTACGCCAAAAGAATTCTGGAACGTTTGGATTGAAAAATTTACTAAAAAATATACGGAACAAGAATTTCTTCAAGAGTTAAATAATATAAAGCAAGCTACATTACCTAATGATGAGCGTACTGAAATATTTAAAACAAGATATGCAGCTACTTTTAAACGTTTTAATGAATTAGAAAAAGATGTTGTAATGCTTACAGAACAAGACAAAATGATCTATTCAATTTGTCGTCCTGAACGTTTCTTAGAATTAATGTATCAGTATATTTTATACGATGATGGTATTAAAAAAATAGCACGTTACCAACAGTATTTCGGTATCAAAAAAACGATCAAAAGAATTGAAAAAGTAGGTACTGATGGTAAGCGTCGTGGAGGTGTTATTTGGCATACGCAAGGTAGTGGAAAATCATTGACTATGGCGATGCTTGCTCAAATGATTGCTTTAAATAAAAACATTAAAAATCCTAAAATTGTTTTAGTTACAGACCGTATCGACCTAAACGATCAAATTACAGATACGTTTAAAAAATGTAAAATTGATGTAGTCGAAGCTTCTACGGGTAAACATTTAATCGATTTGTTAAACAGTTCATCTGATGCTGTAATTACAACCATCATAAACAAGTTTAAAGCAGCAGTTGCAAAAGCACCTGAAGGTTTTACTTCTTCTGAAATATTTGTATTGATTGATGAGGGGCATCGTAGTCAATACGGTACCTTCAACGTAAAAATGCAAAAAACGTTTCCTAATGCTTGTTTTATTGCGTTTACAGGAACTCCTTTGATGAAGTCTGAAAAGGATACAGCTAAAAAATTCGGAGGCGTTATCGATGAGTACACCATTAAAGATGCAGTTGAAGATGGAGCGGTATTGCCTTTGTTTTATGAAGGGCGTCACAACGACATCACTGTAAACGAAAAGCCTTTAGATAATTATTTTGAAAAAGTTTCTGAACCTTTAACCAAATATGGTAAAGCAAGTTTAAAAAGAAAATTCAGTTCTAAAAACACGATTAATAAATCTGATCAAGTAATTTATGATCGAGCTTGGGATATTTCAGATCATTTTACTGAATTCATACAAGGTACTGGTTTTAAAGCACAGTTAGTAGCTCCAAATAAAACCACCGCCATTATGTACCATAATTATTTAAAGGAGATTGGTAAAGTAACTTCAGAAGTTGTAATCTCAGCTCCTGATAGCCGCAAAGATAATGACGATGCTTATGTTGAAAACGAAGACGTAGTGCAGAAGTTTTATAAAGCAATGATTGATAAGTACGGTAATCATAAAGATTATGAAGAAAATATCATCAAATCATTCAAAAAACAAGAACATCCCGAAATTATCATTGTGGTTGATAAATTATTAACAGGGTTTGATGCGCCTATAAATCGTGTATTGTACTTAACACGTAATTTAAAAGATCATACCTTATTGCAAGCGATAGCAAGGGTTAATCGTGTACACGAAGGAAAAGATTATGGGTTAATCATCGACTATTACGGAAACTTAGAAAATTTAGACAAAGCTATCGAAGATTATTCTGGGGATAATGAGTTAGATAAAGAAGACGTAAAAGGTTCTGTTACCAATGTAAACGAATTAATAAATCAATTGCCTCAAGCATATTCAGAATTATGGGATGTTTTTAAAACAGTAAAGAATAAGTTTGATACAGAAGCTTATGCTGTTTTATTAGGTGATGAAGAAATGCGCCATACATTTTACGAAAAATTATCTAAGTTTCTTCGTTTGTTTAATTTAGCGATGTCTACCGTACAGTTCAATGATAGTAAAAATGATGAAATCATTGAAAAATACAAAAAAGAAAGCAAGTTCTTTATCCAATTGCGCATCGATGTTAAGAGAAGATATTTTGATGATATTGATTATAAAGAATATGAAAAGCAAGTTCAAAAATTAATTGATAAACACATTGTTACAGATGGTGAAGTATTAAAAATTACCCAACCTATAGATATTTTTAATAAACAACAACGTGATGATGAAGTAGAAAAGTTAATTGGTAGTGCAGCTAAAGCAGATCATATTGCTTCGCGTACATCAAAAGGGATTAGCATTAAAATGCAAGAAGATCCTATTTTCTATACTAAGTTGTCAGATTTAATTAAGCAAACCATTCAAGAATACAAGCAAAGTAGAATTAATGAGGCTGAATACTTAAACAGAATCAAGGATATTGAAAATACGTTTATTAATGGTAAGCAAGACAATGTACCGAAAAGTATTGTAGATAATAAGATTGCGATTGCATTTTATAATTTCATAAATGATAAATTATCAGAGCATTTAAAAGATAATAATCAAAATGCGGATATTGCTTTAGAGGTAAGATCTTTAATTGAAGGGGTTGTTTTAGAGGGTGACAAACCAATTGTAGATTGGAAATCAAATGCTGATTTAGAAAAGAAAATTTGGAATGAATTAGACGATTATTTCTATGGTATTTCCTTACAATTAGAGCAAAACATTCCTTTTGATATAATTGATGCTTTTATAGAAGAAGTGATAAAAATTGCTAAAAAACAAATGGATTAATGGATAGGATTGAATATAGATATGGGAGTAAGACGATTGAAGCAGAGGTTTTATATTCAAATAGAAAAACATTAGATTTAAGAGTGTTTCCGGAAGGGAATGTACAAATTACAGCTCCTATAAATGCTACCTTAGAAACAATATTGGAAAAAGTGAAACCTAAATCTAAATGGATTATTGATCAGCAAAAAACGTTTGAATTATACAGACCATTTTCATCGGATAAAATTTATAAACCTGGAGAAACGCATCGATATTTAGGTCGTCAATATAAATTGAAAATAACTAAAAAAGAGAAAGGCTACAATACAATTTCATTAGCTAAAGGATTGATGCATATTGAAACAACAAAAGAGGATGTAGAACCAATTATTACAAAATTCTATAAATCAAAAGCTGATGTTGTTTTCTCGGAATTATTACAAAAATTATTAGAAGAGTTCCCAAGGTTTAAAGAATATGAAATTTCATTAAGTCACAAATTTTTAAAAAAACGTTGGGGAAGTTGCACAACAAATGGAAATATTTTATTGAACACAGAACTAATTAAAGCAAGTAAAATTTGTATTGAGTATGTTATTCTTCACGAATTATGTCATTTAATTCACCCGAATCACTCAAAGGAATTTTATAACCTATTAACAGACTTCCTTCCTAATTGGCAAAAAATAAAGCACAAATTAGAGACGACATTAGCTTAAAAGTTTACACAACAAAATTATACATCAGGTAGTTATTGATAGCCAGCCATACACATACGCCTATTTGCAAAGTTTGTAAGTGTACAGGGCAACAACAAAAAAGCAACTGCGGTTCCA
>NZ_JAOCFS010000038.1:0-22361 GCF_029842105.1 Empedobacter sp. GD03797 | reverse complement strand
TAGTGAATAACTCCAGTATTATAACTAGCTCCTTCATCATATATATAATCCATCATACAATCTTGTAAGATGAAAATACTAGCACTACTCATATTTCTATTCCCTCCGTTAACAGTATTTAAAGCAATCTCATTATAAATATCTGTTGGAGGTGTATTTACCGAATTGTTAGTTGCCATAGGGTCCACGTAATCTGCTGGGCGCAATACACTTGCTGTAAAAGTACGTACAACTGGTGCAAAACTACCAGTAACACTGGTTGCATTGGTATCTGTATGGTCAACCACTGCAGAAAAAATAAATTCTATATGACCTACACCAAAATTAGACTTCTTACCAGTGTATCTTCTTAATACTGGATCATAAGTTAATGTAACACCTCCGTTATTTGATACATTGGTGATTCTTACACCATTTGGTATTTCAAACATTATTGTTACTTCTGCTTCTGAAGAAATAGCATCTGGACCGTTATTCCAAATATTTGAATAAAACCCAAACGCATTACCTTCTGATAAAGATGGATTTATGCCCGAAGCCCCTAAAACATCTGTTATATTAGCTGTTGCTGATAAATCACTTTTTTTAATAGCAACTGTTGTGTTAACTGTTGCTACAGGTCCTTTTATATATGACCAAGTATCTATAGATTTGTCGTTACCAAATCCTTGAGAAAGGTTAGTACTACTTAATGGACTGGTATTGTTATTTTGCTGTCCCCACATATGTCCTCCAGTACCTGTAGGTCCACTAAGCGAACCTGCTACACTTGCATCAAGTGGATTAGGGGCTTTCCCGTTATTGTTTGTGCCAGTAAGTCTTGAAATATCGCTATCATCCCAATAAACACGAAAACGTTCGTCAGAAAGAGGATTGTTCCCGTTCAAAAGTTCTAATACGAGTCCATTAGGATTGATTTCCATATCAATAAATGGGAAATGCACCTCTGCTCCACGTAACTGTACTTTCACTAACACAGAGGCATTAGTTCCTGGAAGATAGTTGTTGTTACCATCCTTACCATCCCAAAATATTTTGTTACTACCTGCAATCGCAGTTCCCGTTAAAGTTCTGGTTGCAAAAGAAGGCGAGCCAGAACTTTCTATTGTAATTGTATAAACCCCTTGCGCATCTGCTGTAAAATTAATATACCCTCCTTTTAATCCCAATTCTCCAATTGTTCCTTCAGCTCCTATAATACTAATATTACTTGCATTTGGAGTAATAGGGGTATTTTTCAACCATGTACTATTATTTGGGACGCTACCATTAGCAGAAGTAGGTAAATCTTGAGCTGGTTGACTATAAAAAATTTTATGTGTTATATTATCCCCTGCATCTGCTGCCAAAGGAGAATGTACAAAAGAAGAAATACCAGTTGTGAAATTTTTACTTTTATAAGAAGGGCTACTATCATTTACGTCAGTCAAAAAACCTTTGTTATTTATAAAAAATGTAAAACCTACACCATTATTCCCGTTATTATTTACCTTATAAATATATCCATCTTTTGTCAGCGCATACATATTTCCATAAAAACCTGTCGTTTGACTACCACTAATGTGTAAATTCATTACATTGGTATAAACTCTTCCTGGCACCCAAGCTCCTGCACTCTCTACAGATACATCCCACGCTGCAATAAGTTCTGAGCTTGTACCTTGCGTCCAGCTATCATTAGCTGCAATATTAGAAACAGCAGGAGTTCCTGTAGAAGATACATTTCCTGTCGGTAAAAATTCTATTTTCCAAACCCCTTCTTCTGCCGTTAAAGCAGTACGGTTATAAGTTGCATATCGATTGCCTCCTGCAGCTTGCGACGCTAATCTTGGACCAGCAAGCTCTGCTGTTTATCGGTTATTCGTCCTGTTGTTCCTGAGGAAGTATAAACAGTACCATTTGGTGCTGTTAATCTAATTATACCATTTCCTATTCCTTGTGCGCTGGAAGCTGTATGCAGTATTTCACCAGCTTTAACGTAAGCATAATGTGTTCCTTCTGTTTTGAAGGGCCATGATCCTACTGTAGATCCTATAGTACCTGTATAAGAGTTACTATACAAAAAAGCACGTCCACCTGTTACGCCATTTGGATATAGATCTTTAGATCCATCTGCGTAGGCGTTACTCCCACAGAGTAAGGCTATTGCAAGAGGTAAAACTTTTCCACCTTGAGAAAGTAGTTTTTTAATATTCATATTATTTAAGTTTGTTTATGTAAGCGCTACATGTTTACACTTTACATTTATATATATATATCGTTCGAATTTTACTTACCATAATTGTAACTAGTTAATTACAGTAACTGAAATTCTGAGTAACCAATACAGAGTAATATTCTAAACCTATCCACTCTGTGTGCTACTAGAAAAAAATAAAAGGATCATATGGTGGTGGACGATTTTTAAAATACGTCACAAGAGTTTTGTGTACAAAGACTTCTTTTCTATATTTATTATTTTCTTCGCTTAGTATGAGAGACTTGTATAGTTCTAGATTATCAGCTGATGTTACAGATATGCACTTATTATTTTGATAAGTTTGTACTGCCATTATTTGTATCCGTTTATCTGAAGAAAGTCGACTACTGGAAGTATTAGAATAATATAATGGCTTTACTTTTTGGGTAACTTCTCTCAACTGTTTTGTTGTTGACGTAGTATTCTTTTCCCTTGATCGAGATTGAGTAATATGTTTCTTCGCTTTTTTCTCGACAACTTTACCAAAATGTATAATCTCAGTATTTTTTAACTGATCAGCATTTGTTATAAATGAATTTCCTTTTATATATAGCTTTGTTTTTTCTGTTTTTGCAGGAGTAACAACATGTAGTAGATGAACATTTCTTATTGTTGTCTTCTCTCCAATATATAAATAAGTTTCACTATTTTTTAGAGAATCATTAACCGATGAATTCCCATACACCTGTGTAGATATAGCCTGTACAATAACACACAAAATACAGGCATACAACTTCATATTAAACTGTATGCCTGAAAATAATAGGTTTATATGACGATTATTATTCATCATCTTGTTTAGTTGGGTATAAAATAGGTTTTAGATTTAGGTTTTCAACTTAACTTACATATGGTTTAATTTTCAGAATAATGAAAATAATCGTTATGCAATTTTAGAACAAAAATGACTTTAGATACAAGTGTACCTATTGCCGTATGAATGAATACAGCACTGTTTTAAAAAACATTTAAAACAATGATTTTAAATGTTATAACTTTCATAAAAAAGGAATATACAATACCTACAAAATGCAGGTTAATTCATGGAAAAGTTCTCCTCTTTTATCCGCCGCTATTTTTTCCATTCACATTTTTTTAGTAATTTAGTTCATGGAAAAAAATATACGAACAAGCCCTCATTTATAATGAAGATCGTACCCGAGATATGATTTTACTTACTGCAGAGAAAAGATATTTAAAACTCATAAAAACGCAACTAGATTAATCCAAAATATTTCTTTCCAATACATTGCTTCCTACATTGGTATTAAACCCGAAAGTCTAAGTAGAATTAGAAGGCAAATCACTTTCTAACATTTGTTAAGTAGAATTCGTTTTAATCTTTGTCTTTTTGTGTCAATTAAAATTAACGAAAATGACAAAATTTGAATATCAATCCGCACTTATTACAGGTGCATCATCAGGAATTGGAAAATCATTCGCTTATTTATTAGCTTCAAAAGGCGTAAACCTCGTATTATCAGCTCGTTCAGAAGATAAACTTTTACAAATCTCCGAGGAACTTAAAGCTGAATTCAAGATTAACGTAGTTTGCATAAAAACTGACTTATCTGAAATTAATGCATCACAACTGATTTTTGATCAAATAGCAAAACAAAATATTTCGATAGATTTATTGATTAATAACGCAGGTATTGGAAAGTGGACAAATTTTTTAGATGAATCAATAAATTCTTATCAGGAAATGATTCAGTTAAATGTTAATTCATTGGTGACTTTGACGCAACTATTTCTGCCTCAAATGTTGCAAAACAAAAAAGGAGGAATTATCAACATTGCTTCTACTGGAGCATTGCAACCTTGTCCCTATATTGCGGTGTACTGTGCGACGAAATCATTTGTTTTAAATTTTTCTGAATCCTTGTATGGAGAATATTTTGATAAAGGCATTACAGTAACAGCGATTTGTCCCGGCAATACTCAAACTGATTTTCAAAAAACGGCTCGGGCAAACACCCAAGGAATGAGTTTTGAAAGTCCTGATGAAGTAGCAAAACAAAGTATAGAAGCACTATTAAAAAGAAAAAATAATAAAATCATAGGATTTAATAACTATTTACAATCTTTCATTCCTCGTTTGCTCTCGAGAAAAATAGTCATCAAAATAGTTAAAAACATGATGGATAAAAAGGTTAATGGATAACAAAGACTGCATATAACATTGGAAACTATTGCACAATTCTAATTTTAGGTACAAAAACACAAAATAGTATAAATAATAACCTCTTTAAAAGCGATTTTTAAAGAGGTTTTTTTTGAGCTGTACAACAACTAGTTTAGTTGAAGAGAGAAGAACTTCTACTCTATTTAATTCGACAAAAGCTGTTTGCTTATGTTATTTTTATTAAATTTACTTAAGGCTCACAGCTCTGGCTTCTTTTCAGTCTAAATTGAAACTTTTCGCCACTGTCACCAAGCCCCGAAAAATTATCTGTAAATTATTAATCAACATTTCGTAGAAATTTATGAAAGAAACAAAATTCAATATTGCAATATTAATTGATGGTGATAACGCACAACCAAAACTATTAAAAGAAACAATTGAAGAAGTTTCCAAGTATGGTAAAGCTACAATAAGACGAATATATGGAGATTGGACTTCTCAGACAATGAGTTCTTGGAAAAGTTTAATTAATCAACATTCAATAAATCCGATTCAAAAATTTTCATATACATCTGGCAAAAATTCAACGGACGGAGCTCTAATAATCGATGCTATGGATATTTTACATAGTAAAAATGTAGAAGGTTTTTGCATAGTTTCAAGTGATAGTGATTATACAGGTTTAGCAAAACGCATAAGAGAAGAAGGATTATTTGTAATGGGAATTGGAGAAAAGAAAACACCTGAATCTTTCGTTCAATCTTGTGATATCTTTACTTACACAGAAAATATAACACCTAAAATTCCAGAAATTCTACCTGAAAATGTAAAAGAAGAAAAACCTAAAGCTAAGGAGTCTAAAGTTGAAAAAATAATAAAAAAATCTATTCCCCAAAAAGCAAGTTTTTTATCTACAAAGGATGAAAAAACTATTTCAAAAGCTTTTGATATTTCAACTGATGAAAATGAAATTGCCTATATTTCTACAAT
This sequence comes from Empedobacter sp. GD03797, assembly GCF_029842105.1. NCBI lineage: Bacteria > Pseudomonadati > Bacteroidota > Flavobacteriia > Flavobacteriales > Weeksellaceae > Empedobacter > Empedobacter sp. GD03797. The sequence goes on along the minus strand of NZ_JAOCFS010000038.1, from coordinate 17,007 downwards.
TGGAGCTAATATTAGAAAAATAGATCCTAGTTTCGATACGCGAACTTATGACATTTATTCGTTATCTAAATTATTTGAGAATTTAGAAGAATATGAAGTTATTGAAAATAAGGTTGGTGCTTTAAATCATCCTTTAGTAAAAAGAAAATAAGGGTAACAGTTGCGCAACTCTATGTTTCAGACAAATAACTAAAATATAAAACCTTATTTATATTTTTAAAGTATGTTTTTATTTTTATATAAAAATCTTATAACTTTTTATAAAATACATCTACAAATCACAAAACTTACCCTTGATTGATTCCTTAATTAATCAAAACCAATACCTGACATATAGCTCCAACAAATGCCTATTTATAACTACTTCATCATTTAGAACTACTTTTTATTAAACGATTCAAATGTTTAAAAACTTTGTAAATAATAAAGAGTAAGATGATGAAGAAAGATGATGAATATTTAAAAATATCTGATAATCAAAAAGATAATATCGATATAAATCAAAAAAGACTAGCTAAGAAGGACGAAAAAATTGTAAATTTGATTATAGAGATCATTTTATCTACCACTTTAAAGGAATACTATGAAAAGAGCAATAAGATACCTTAGGTTTAGTCAGCTCGGACAGAGTAATGGTTCAATAGAACGACAAGAACTTTATACTGATCAATGGTTAGAATTTAATGAAGTTAAATTAATAGACACTTTTATTGATCGTGGTAAAAGTGCTCGCACATTTGATCGTCCTGATTTTATTAAACTCAAAGACTTTATTAAGAAACATTACAAAACTGTTGATTATCTTCTTGTCGACCAATTGGATCGTTTTAGTCGCGATGCAGGTGAAGCGATGAGTATGGTGAAATTACTTCAGAAAAAATACAACATTCAAGTTGTAAGCGTTACAGAGGGAATAATCTTCGATTACGACACGCCTGGTAGTTTTTTCAGAGCAGGTTTACAATTACTTCTAGCTGAAGAAGACAACATTAATCGAAGTATAAAGGTGAAAGGCGGTATTTATACTGCTAAAGCAAAAGAGGGACGATTTGTTTTTAAAAATGCTCCTTTTGGCTACAGGAAAATTGGAGAACGAAAAGAACGAAAACTAATTGTAGAAGAAACAGAAGCTAAAATTGTCCGCCATATTTATGACGCTTTTCTTAAAAACACGCCCCTTTATTTGATAAAAGAAGAAGCTAGAAATCTTGGATTTACTACCAAGGGAAATATGGCGATTGAACGTGTTCTAAAAAATCCTGTCTATGCAGGATTATTAAAAGTAGAAGCGTATAAAAATTATCCTGGGGGATTATTTGATGCGATCCATGAACCAATCATCGATAAAGCTTCATGGATGATGGTTCAAGAAAAATTTAAAAATCCAACTAAACAGCGTGTAGTCATAGATGATGAACTTCCTCTACGAGGAATATTAAAATGCCATTGTGGGACACCATTATCAGGAGCACCGTCGAGAGGGAAATCAGGAAAATATTTTTACTATTATAAATGCAGACATTCACGACACAACAACATTAGTGCTATAAAAGCTCATCATCAATTTTTACAAATTTGTGAATTAATGAGCTTATCATCTGTTCAACTCAATAAAATTAAATCTGAAACAAGTAAAACACTTGAAATCGAACTTTCAAACAATAGAAAAAAGGTTATTGAAAAACAAAATCAATTACTAGCAGTTCAAGAGAAATTATTTTCGGTAGAAGAAAAATGGATTAAAAACGAAATAAGCAAGGATACGTATCAACGTTGGTTTTCTAGTTACAATGATGAAATTATGACATTAAAAGGGGCAATAGAGCGATATAGTACTGATCAACAAGTTGCTTTTAAAATCTTAGAAAAGAATCTGAATCAATTAACAGATATGAAGTTTGTTTATTCTAAAGCTAATACTTTACAGAAAAGAGAATTTGTAAACATAGTGTTCGACAGCAATTTATACTATGAAAATGGTATTTATCGAACACCTACAATGATGGATTTATTTTCGAGTAACCATTTGAAAATGAAGGAAGAAAACTTACTTATTTATACAAAAAAAGAGATTCTAAATAATAGAATCTCTTTTAGCGGAGAGTGAGGGATTCGAACCCCCGGAGGTGTGACCCTCAACAGTTTTCAAGACTGCCGCATTCGACCACTCTGCCAACTCTCCAATAACGCAGTTTATTGCGGTATTGCGAGTGCAAATATAGAACGCTTTTTCGAATTTGCAAATCTTAATTTAAAGTTTTTTTAATACAAAAACATAGTTTATTCAGTATCAAATAAATATTTTAAAAAAAATCATACAATTATTACCAAAGCTATCTGAATAAGGAAACCAAGCGTGAAAAACAAGGCTGCAAACTTCAATAAAGTAAAGCGAAATGTTTCGTTTATGATTAATTTATTAACCAATGGTTTCGAGATTTTTTCGTCCAAAAGGTTTTCTACTTTTTTATAGAAAATCAATAATAGAATTATAATCACCATAACAACTGTAAATACCAAAATAGAACTCATCGAATGATAAAACATCATTCCCATCGCCATTCCTAATACAGCTAGTATCAATTGTGGTAATTGATTAATTGCTTTCCGAATCATTTCTTCAGTTTTACTTAACCAATCAGCTCCAAGAATTTCTGGCGCTGCCATCCAAAATGCAACAAATTGTAAAATCAAACCAAGTAAAGTAAAAATTTTTATCATTTCCAAAAATTCAATTATGGTTAAAGATAAAAAAAACCGTTTAAACTAATTTAAACGGTTTTCATATTATTCTTTTCAAAAAAGATTATTCTTCCTCTTCTTCGTCTTCTTTCATCGTGTGATAAACGTTATTTACGTCCTCATCTTCGTCAAATTTCTCCAACAATTTCTCGATGTCAGCTTTTTGTTCTTCTGTTAATTCTTTTGTTGTTTGTGGAATTCTTTCAAATTCTGATGAAATAATTTCATATCCACCTTCTTCTAAAGATTTGAAGATTGTTCCGTAATTCTCGAAAGGTGCAATTAATACAATTCCATCTTCATCCTCAAAAATCTCCTCTACTCCAAAATCAATCATTTCAAATTCTAATTCCTCTAAATCTACATTTTCAGGTTTTTGAATTTTGAAATTACAGATATGATCAAACATAAATTCAACAGAACCTTGCGTTCCTAATTGTCCATTACATTTACTGAAATAAGAACGAACGTTAGCTACTGTACGATTGTTGTTATTTGTAGAAGTTTCAACTAAAATAGCAATTCCGTGAGGTCCATAACCTTCGAAAATAACTTCCTTATAGTTTTCTGTATTTTTATCAGATGCTTTTTTGATTGCGCGTTCGATGTTATCTTTTGGCATGTTAACAGCCTTCGCATTCTGAATCACCGCACGAAGATGAGAATTTGAATGCGGATCAGGTCCTCCTGCTTTTACTGCCATTACGATATCCTTCCCAATTTTAGTAAACGCTTTAGACATTGCCGCCCAACGTTTTAATTTACGTCCTTTTCTAAATTCAAATGCTCTTCCCATTTATACTTGTTTTTATAGCTGCAAATTTATTCATAAAACGAAAAAAATCCAAGAACTATGTCTTGGATTTTTAAGATGTTAATATTTTAGAATGATTATTTCAATCCGTGGTATTTTAACATGGGCTCAATTGAAGGGTTTTTACCTCTAAAATTTTTGTAAATTACATTCAAATCGTCCGAATTTCCTTGAGAAAATACTTTATCTCTCAAAATTTGACCATTTTTACGTGACATTCCTCCATTTTCTATTGTCCATTCGTATGCATCATGATCTAACATTTCTGCCCAGATATACGCAAAATATCCCGCTGCATATCCTCCACCAAAAATATGGCTAAAGTAAGAAGAACGGTAACGAGGCGGAACTTGCGGTAAATTTGTTTTATTATCAATTAAGGCTTGTTTTTCAAAATCATCAACACTTGTAATTGTTTTATCGACAGAAACAGTGTGCCAAGACAAATCTAAAGCCGCAGCAGAAAGTAATTCTGTTAACGTATAACCTTTATTAAAATTAGATGCTTTTTTCATTTTTTCTACCAATGCATCAGGAATCGCAGCTCCTGTTTGATAATGCTTCGCATAATTTTTTAGGATAGATGGTTCCGTTACATAATGTTCGTGAAATTGAGATGGAAATTCCACAAAATCTCTCGAAACATTTGTTCCAGATAAAGTTGGATATTTTTGATTTGCAAAGAAACCATGCAACGCATGTCCAAATTCGTGAAAAGTTGTCACTACATCATCATACGAAATCAACGCAGGTTGACCATTTGCAGGTTTTGTGTAGTTTCCGACATTATAAATAACAGGTTTTGTTCCGAATAAATGCGATTGCTCTACAAGATTACTCATCCAAGCTCCTCCTTGTTTAGAATCTCTTTTGAAATAATCGGTATAAAATAATCCCAACTGAGAACCATCTTCATTAAACAATTCGTATACTTTCACATCTTCGTGCCAAGTTGGAATATCCGTTCTTTTTTTAAATGAAATTCCATACAATTCTTTCGCCATAAAGAAAATTCCATTCTCTACAACTGAATCTAAAACGAAATAAGGTTTCATTTCATTTTCGTCGATATCATATTTCTCTTTACGAACTTTCTCAGCATAATAGTTCCAATCCGCAGCAGTTAATGTATTTGACGGATTTTCTTTCTTCGCTAACGCTTCAAATTCTTTTGCATCTTTTTGCGCCATTGCAGTTGCCACTGGAATCATTTGATTCAAAATTCCTTTTGCTGCTGTTGGATTTTGCGCCATTTGATCTTGCAAATTCCATTCTGCATAATTTGCAAAACCTAATAATTTAGCTTTCTCCGCACGTTTTTTAACCAAAGTTAAAATTGTAGCTCGCGTATCATTTTCGTCTTTTTTCTCTGTTCTAATCCAAGCTGCATCAAATAATTTTTTACGAGAAGCTGCATTAGTCATATTTTGCAACTCAGGTTGTTGAGTTGTATTCAATAAACTGATTAAATATGTTCCATCAGCTTGTTTGAAAGCTTCTAAATCAGCATCACTCAAATCAGCTAATTCTTCTTTTGTAAAAGTAACACCACCAGATTTTGTTCCTTTTAATAATTGATTTGAGAATTTAGTTTCCAAAGAAGCTATTTCTCCATTCAATTTTTTCAATTCATCTTTTTGCGCAGTAGATAAATTTGCTCCAGCCAATTCAAATCGTTGATAATACACATCTAACAAACGTGATGATTCTTTATCTAAATTCAATGATTTTTTATTATCATGTAAAGTTTTTACACGTTGAAATAATTTATCATTCAAATAAATTGCATCGCTATGAGCGGCAAATTTAGGCGACATCTCCTCCTCTACTGCTTGCAATGTTTCGTTTGTATTTGCTCCAGTCAATAATCCAAAAACATGATTAACTCGTGTTAATAATTGACCAGATCTTTCCATTTCGACTAATGTATTTTCGAAAGTTGGTGCTTCAGAATTATTAGCAATTTTATTAATTTCGACTAATTGTTCAGCCATTCCTTGCAACAAAGCAGGTTTGAAATCTTCGTTTTTAATTTTCGAAAAATCAGTAGTTTGATAAGGCAAAGTGCTCACTTCAAAAAAAGGATTTTTATCGTTCCACATACTATTTGTTGACTTTTCGCTACAAGAAGTGGCTAGGATTGACGATCCTACCATCATTCCGTAAAAAAGTTTTTTATTAAACATTTTTATTATTTTTAGACCTAACGAAGTTAAACTTATAATGTGAAATTTCAAAAACATTCTGTTTTTCATTCAAACAATGGAAAATATTTAAGCTAAATCTTAAAAGTTAAATAATTAATAAACCTTACCGAAAAGGTTGAATTTTCTTCGACGAAAATAATTATCTTTGAAAAAGAGTGAGGAAAAATTTCACTCTTTTTTATTACCCTAAAAATCAATCCATTTTGTATTTAGATTTAGAAGAATTAAAATATTTATTAGCCGAAAGTGTTGAAGAATTGCCTAGTTGGGAATCGCACCAAAAGCTTTCACCTCCATATCGTCAAAAATTTGATTTAGAATATGTAAAACGTACCAATCCAAGAAGTGCATCTGTCATGATTTTATTGTATCAAAACGAAGATGGAGAAATTGAATTTCCAGTAACCATGCGTGTTTCTTATGAAGGAGCGCATTCGCATCAGTTTTCTTTGCCAGGTGGACAATTTGAAGAGCAAGATATTAGTTTTGACGAAACTGCTATTCGCGAAACTGTGGAAGAACTTGGTGTAGATTACGAAAACATTGAGATTGTAAGACAATTGAGCGAAATGTATATTCCACCAAGCAATTTCTTGGTTTATCCGTACATCGGAATTTATCATGGAGAACCTCATTTCAACCCTGATGAGCGTGAAGTACAATATGTTGTTCCGTTAAATTTGGAAGCTTTTTTGAATGCTGATTACGAAGTTTTTGAGAGAGAATTTTCTGGTCAAGTTGTCGAAATCCCTGGTTATAATATTGGTGACGATGAATTTCTTTGGGGTGCAACGGCAATGATTTTAGAAGAATTTAAAGATTATCTAAAAATCGTATTAAATTTGTAACTTAAACAATTAAGAACTCGTGTCTCAAAAAGCAAAGAAAAAGAACGCATTTCGCGATTCATTTGGACATCTATATTTCCTAAAAAGGACGTTAATTTTCTTATTAGGATCATTTACCTATAACCGTTATAATGGTTTTAATAAACTAAAAGTTAGCGGTACAAAAAACTTGGTTCATTTACCTGCTCAAAATGTATTATTCGTTTCGAATCATCAAACTTATTTTGCTGATGTTTTTGCGATGTATCATGTATTTTGTAGTGTAAAAAATGGTTTTATTGATACCATCAAAAATCCAATTTATTTACTTAATCCTAAGATTGACTTTTATTACGTTGCCGCTGAGGAAACGATGAAAGATAATCTTTTGACAAAATTATTTGCCTACACAGGAGCAGTAACCGTAAAAAGAACGTGGCGTGCAAAAGGAGAAAATGTAAATAGAAAAGTTGATTTAAGCGAAATTAACAATATCGATATTGCGTTGCAAAGTGGTTGGGTAGTAACATTTCCGCAAGGGACTACGACTGCGTTTGCGCCTGGTCGTCGTGGAACTGCGCATTTAATCAAGAAAAATAAACCAATTGTAATTCCAGTTGTGATTGATGGTTTTCGTAGAGCTTTTGATAAAAAAGGGTTGCGTATTAAAAAACGTGGAATTAATGCGACAATGACATTCAAAGAGCCTTTGGAAATAGATTATGAAAATGATTCGAGCGATGCTATCATGAAAAAAATTATGAATGCAATCGAGCAAGCTCCAGAGTTTAATAAAGTTCGACCAATGGACGAAATTCTTGCTGAAAATAGCGAAAAATCATTAGACGATTATTTGAATGAAGATGACGAAGAGTTTGATGATTTCGAAGAAATGGGCTACGACGAAGAAAATAAAAAAGACTAAAAGAATACAACATACAAAATGAAAAAAGTTCATTTTATTGCAATTGGCGGTAGTGCAATGCACAATTTGGCGATTGCTTTGCACGAAAAAGGTTATCAAGTAACGGGGTCTGACGACGCAATTTTCGAACCTTCGAAAACACGTTTGGATCAACGTGGTATTTTACCAGAAGAAATGGGTTGGTTTCCAGAAAAAATTACAACAGATTTAGATGCTGTGATTTTGGGTATGCACGCTCACGCTGATAATCCTGAAATGTTACGTGCGCAAGAATTAGGTTTAAAAATCTATTCATATCCAGAATATTTGTACGAACAATCCAAAGATAAAACGCGTGTTGTAATTGGTGGTTCTCATGGAAAAACGACGATTACATCAATGATTCTTCACGTTTTGCATTATCATAATATCGATGTTGATTATATGGTTGGTGCACAATTGGATGGTTTTGATGTGATGGTAAAATTGACAGAAGACAACGAATTTATGATTATGGAAGGTGACGAATATTTATCTTCTGCCTTAGATCGTCGTTCAAAATTCTTGTTGTATCAACCAAATATTGCGTTGATTTCTGGTATCGCTTGGGATCATATCAATGTTTTTCCAACGTTTGCAGATTACACTTCTCAATTCTCAAAATTCGTAGAATCTATCGTGAATGGAGGTGCTTTAATTTACAATGAAACAGACGAAGAAGTTGTAAAAGTTGTTGAAGAAACTGAGAAAGCAATCAAGAAATTTCCTTATCATTTACCAGAACATTTTATCGAAAATGGAATCACTTTTATCGAAACAGAAGATGGTCCAATTCCGCTAGAAGTCTTTGGTAATCATAACTTGATGAATTTAGAAGGTGCTCGTGCAATTTGTAAACAATTAGGTGTAATGGATGATGATTTCAATGAAGCAATTCAATCATTCAAAGGTGCGTCTAAACGTTTGGAATTAATTAATCGTACTTCTGATTTTGTTGCTTACAAAGATTTTGCTCATGCGCCAAGTAAAGTAACTTCGGTGACCAATGCGGTAAAAGAACAATATACAGATAAAACAGTTGTGGGATGTTTGGAAATTCATACCTATTCGTCTTTAAATCCTGAGTTTTTGGTTCAATATAAAGGAGCTTTAGATAAAGCCGATATCAAAATTGTGATGTATAGTCCAGAAGCATTAGAAATAAAACGTATGGAAATGATTTCTCCAGAAGATATCAAAAAAGCGTTTGGAGACGATTCGATTTTGGTGTTTACAAATGGTGAACAATTGCAAGATTATATCGAAAGTTTAGATAAAAAAGATAAAGTATTTTTGATGATGAGTTCAGGAAACTTCGGTGGAGTAAACTTGAATGAATTATTTAAAGCATAAAAAATCACCTTTCAAAAAAAGGTGATTTCCACTTAAATATCTATAAAATATAGAAAAAGAGAACTTAATTTTTTAGGTTCTCTTTTTATTTTTTCTCAAATGGTCAAAATAATTATTTTGGGTTTTTGGATTACTTCTTTTCAAATATCAGTAAACTTAGAACTATTTTAAACTTTTTCGGAACTATTAATTTTAAAAACATTATTTTAGAAAAAACAGAGGTGATATAAACTTTTAGTAATACTCTACTCACTTTTGTTAGCTTTCGCCATCAAAAAACACCTCTGTTTTTACTATAAAATTATAGTGACCCTTTTGATAGTAACAAAGATGATAAAAATCGAGATTAAAAAAAGTTTGAAAAGTAGCCTAAAGATGTCCAAAACGGAAGTTATTGTAAACTTTTTCTAAATTGAGTTGGACTAATTTTTAGATGTTTTTTGAAAAAATTTCCGAATGAATATTGATCAGAAAAGTTTAACTCATTCGAAATTTCTGAGATTGTTTTAGTTGTTTCACTCAACAATACTTTCGATTCACGAATCACAACAGAACTGATTAATTCCTTTGTCGTTCTACCCGTTATTGATTTGCAACATTCAGTTAAATATCTAACTGTAATATTCAGTTTATCTGCATAATATTTTGCATCTCTATTTTCTGTATAACCCTTATTTAAGTCATTCAAAAAACGTTTTACAATATCATCTTTTCGCGTTCCTTTTCTTACAATAATGGTTTGTTGTTTTGAAAGTTCGCTAAACGTTGTGTAAACAATCGCATAAAATAAATTGAATTGTAAATAACGCACGAATTTGGTCGATTTCTCTTGCAAACGCAACTTTAATTGCAATAAAAGCTGTATTAAAGCAGAGAATTCTATTTCATTGAAATGATAATTATTGACTCTACTTTCACCAAAAAATTGGTTATATTCATAACCACTCAAATCGATAATCGACGTATCTAAAATCTTTTTGGTTAAGACTAAACTCAACAATTCTAAATCAGATGATTTTGAAATTATTTGATAGGATTTGTTAGGTTCAGGGAAGAAAACATCGTGTTGTTTAAGTTTAATTTCTTGGTCATTTTGAGAAATAATTAAATAACCATGTTGAATAAAAATCGTTTGAATCAAATCTTTTTTCAAACGTTTATTCTCGACAGTTTGCTGAATAAATTCCTCTTGATCAAAAACATTAAAATTCTCCATAAATCAACACAATATTCAGTTAATTTGACACAAATTTTAATCCAATAATAGAGCAGATTAAAGTCGTTAAGAAAAAAACGCGCCAAAAACTTGCCGGTTCTTTAAAAATAAAAATTCCGACCAAAACTGTTCCGACTGCTCCAATTCCCGTCCAAACTGCATAAGCCGTTCCGATTGGTAATGCTTGCGTTGCTTTTACCAACAAAACCATGCTCACCGTTAAGAAAAATAAAAAACCACCATACCATAAATAGGTATCATTTCCGGTTGCTTCTTTTGCTTTTCCAAGACATGATGCGAAACCGACTTCGCAAAATCCTGCAATTAGTAAAATTACCCAATTCATTTTTTACTGATTTGTTTATAAAAATTAAGACTACAAAAAATTGTAGCCTTAAAATTAATTATTTATTTTTTGAATTATTTACCGAAACTATCGCTAAATTCTACTTGACCTTTGATGTGTACTTCGCTCCATGTTTTAGAAACGCCATCTGCACCTTTGTGTAATTCTAAACAAGCCTGATTAAGAGCTTCAATCGCTTTTCCTGTATTAAAATCCATCAAATCAACATCTGTTTCAATTGAAAAAACATTGTTCTCAAACGTCGATTTTACTTCGTATTCTTTAGAAGCATTATTCAACGTTAAATTCAAGAAAGTTTTACCATCTCTGAAATGTAATTGACCTTTGATTTCGCTTGTATTAATCATGTTTCCGAACAAAATATCTTTCAATTTTTGATCACGATCAATTTGATCAGAATTTAATGTAGCAACTGTCGCTATAATATTTGCACCTTCTAAAACTTCTTGAGGCGTTTTTCCATCTTCTTTTGCATCTTTCACCAAAACAACATCAAAACGTCCTGAAACAGCCACTTTTTCTGTCGTTTTATAAGCCGTCCACTCAACTCCAGATTTTCTAATCACTCCTTCTACAATTTCTGTTGGCTCTTCCACTGTAACAGCAGTTTTAGCAGGTTGTTCTACTGGTTTTTCTTCTGTTTTATTCGTACAATTCATCAGCATTACTGATGCACAGCATATAATCGCTATAGATAATTTTTTCATTTCAAACTTTTATGCTACAAAAGTACAACAAGCCAAGACTAATTCACAATTGATTTTTAACATATTCTGAAAAAACTCTACTTTTGTAACATGATAAAAAATCTTCTAAATACATGTTTGATTATCATTTGTTTGCCATTTATCTTAATTTATGAGATTTATTGTTCGGTTTACAAATACAGAAAATAAATTGGTAACTTCGCTTTCAAATTGAAAAGATGAGCGAAAGAATAATAGGAATAATGGGCGCTATACCACAAGAAATAAACGGTGTAGTCAATTTATTAACAAACAAGCAAGAACATAAAATTGGTCGAAGAAGTTATTTTACTGGAGAATTAAACAATCAAAAAGTTGTGGTCGTTTATTCTCGTGTTGGTAAAGTTGCTGCCTCTGCTACAGTTACAACTTTAATCCTTGAATTCAAAGTTTCTGAATTGATTTTTACAGGTGTTGCAGGTGGAATTCATGCTGATGTAAAAATTGGAGATATTGTGTTAGGACAAAGTTTGATTCAACATGATATGAATGCACAACCTCTTTTTCCTGCATATGAAATCCCAATGTTAGGAAAGGCTTATTTTGAGGCTGATTCTTCTCAATTAGAAGTTGCGACAACAGCTATTTTAGAAATTTTAGAAGAACAACATTTGCATAATGTGATTTCTGAAAAAGATTTGGATAAATTTAATATTCATCAACCTCAACTACATGTTGGCTTAATTGGTTCTGGAGATTTATTTTTCTCGACAAATTCTCAGAAAGAAAAATTACAACAAAACTTACCCGAAATGCTTTGTGTCGAAATGGAAGGCGCTGCTGTAGCACAAGTTTGTTATGAATTTGATATTCCTTTTATCATCATCAGAACAATATCAGACGATGCCGACGATCATTCTACATTAGATTTTAATAGTTTTATAGAAAAAATTTCGAATGTATATTCAATAGAGATTATTAAGAACATCATCAAGTAAAAAGTCCTTTAAAAAGGGCTTTTTTATGATGCACACATTAATAAAAAAAATCATCAAAAGATTTGATGATTTGCTTTCCAAATATTTAAAATGGATTGTGGGGAGAGCAGGATTCGAACCTGCGAAGGTTACCCAACGGATTTACAGTCCGTCCTCGTTGGCCGCTTGAGTATCTCCCCGCCTAATAATAAAGTATTCTTCAAAAAAGAAGAGCCGATAGAGGGACTCGAACCCACGACCTGCTGATTACAAATCAGCTGCTCTAGCCAGCTGAGCTACATCGGCGATTTTTTATTTTTGTTTTAAAAGTAAAATATAAACTTTTTTGGAGCCGATAGAGGGACTCGAACCCACGACCTGCTGATTACAAATCAGCTGCTCTAGCCAGCTGAGCTACATCGGCTTTTTAGTGGGGAGAGCAGGATTCGAACCTGCGAAGGTTACCCAACGGATTTACAGTCCGTCCTCGTTGGCCGCTTGAGTATCTCCCCGACCTATATTTTTGTTGAGCCGATAGAGGGACTCGAACCCACGACCTGCTGATTACAAATCAGCTGCTCTAGCCAGCTGAGCTACATCGGCAAAAATATTATTATTTGAATATTTCAAATTGAAAACAGGAGATTCATTTCTCGAAAGAAGTGTTGTTCCTTTTTCGTGGTGCAATATTAGGGCAGTTTTTCGAAACTCGCAAATGTTTTTTCAAAAAAAAGTAGAAGTTTTTTCTAAAAAATCACTTCAATTTTGAAAATCAGAATTTTAGAATTCAAAAAAAATTAAACTTTTTTTCAATAAAAGTAAAAAAGATAATATTCTATTTACATTAGAGTCCCTATTTTTGTAGTCAATTAATCATTAATGCATCTTATCATACAAATTTTGCAACTTTTCGGAGCAATTGCTTTGTTCATTTTTGCGATAAAACTATTAAGCGAAAATTTACAAGCGTTATCTGGATCGAATTTTAAACGTACTCTAAACAAATTAACCAAAAACAATTTATCGACAATTGTTACAGGTACTTTTTTTACAACAGCCATACAATCTTCCTCGGCTGCAAGTGTGTTTATATTGGGATTTGTAAATGCTGGATTGATTAATTTGCGAAAAGCATTTGGTTTGATATTAGGTGCAAATATCGGAACTACGCTTACATTATGGTTGGTCTATTTCGGAATGAAATTCGATTTGATACAAATTGCATTGCCTCTTATATTAGTGGCTTTTCCATTTTATTTATCGAAAAAACGTAATCAAAGAAAAGTAGGTGGAATTTTATTTTCGCTTTCGTTACTTTTTCTTTCGCTTTATTTCCTGAAAACTTTTTTGCCTTCTATCGAAAGTCATCAAAAGTTACAAGAGTTTTTTCAGCATTTATCGAATTATGGTTTATTGACTAATTTGTTATTTATTCTATTCGGAATATTATTAACGGTTTTAGTCCATTTTTCATCAGCATCCATTACGATTGCAATGTTATTAGCGAGCAAAGGTTTACCTATCGAATTAGCTGCAATGATCGTTTTGGGAGCAAATATCGGAACAACTTTTACAGCCCATTTAGTTGCAGCAATTGGTGATAAATACACGAAAGTTGTCGCAGCATTTCATACATTTTTCAATATTGTAATTGCGTTGATTTTTATGTTGATTGCAAATTTTGTTTTAAAATTTATTGGAACAACAATTTCATCAAATATAGCTGTTCAGCTGATTACTTTTGATACGATTAGTAATTTGGTTGGTGTAATTTTATTTACTCCTTTTATCAATAAAATAGCTTTCTATTGTCAGAAAAAATATTTCTCTGTAAAATCTACTGACAATAAATTAGAATTTTATGCGATTCCATTTGGAACAAATTCTGACCTATATAAAAATGAAGCCAACAAAAAACTTCTGAAACTCGCTTCTACAACGAAACAAACGATTTATACGCTTGGACGAATGATTACTGAAAGTGATGAAGAAAAGATTTTGGTTTTTCGTGAACGAATTTTAGAACTGGAAAAAGAAGGCGATCAATTGGAGCGAGAAGTCAATGAATTTTTGAATGAAATTGCTGATTTAGATTTACCAAACGAAAATACAATTGCGATTCATCAACTAATTACACTTTGTCATCATTTGGAAAGTGTGGGCGATATTGCTATTAAGATTTCGTCTATTCATCGTCGTCGTCGTATGACAAATAGTTATTTTACTCCTAAAATGAGAACCTATTTGGTCGAATTTCAAAACAATTTAGATCAAACAACGCGTATTTTAAATCAAAATTTGAACGAAACACAGGAAGAAGTTTCTATCAAACAAGCAGAATTTATCGAAAAAACCATTAATACAATTTACAAAGAAGCCGAAGCTAATTTGATGAAAACGATCGAAAAAGAGAAGCTTTTGACTACAAGTGCGCTTTTCTACAAAGATTTAATTCAGAATTACGAAATTCTTGGTGATCATCTTTACAAAGCTAATGCAACAATTGTTAAGCTAAAAAATCAATAGATTTTTGTAAGTTTAAAGATATAATATTGCGTGGCTACTATATTTAAAATAAAGCTTGAAGAACAAATTATTGGAACGACAGAATTTGAATTTGCAGATGTTCCGATGGGAGTTGTTTATGGCAAAATAAATTTTATAGATATTGAATCTCCTTATTTATTATTCAAAAATTATTGTTTAGCAAATAACATTGAAATTTATAGTGATATAATAGATATTAAACTAATTGATACCGCTATAATTCCAAATCTTAAAATTTATTACAATGATTTTAAAGATGAATTAAAAGGTTGGGGAAGTTCTATTTGTGGTCTTGAAATTTCTGACGACGGAATTGAATTTGAAATTACCTCATATGGTTTAGAATCTGAAACGATGTCAACTTTATTCAAACATCATTTTGATGAATATTTTAAATAATGACTTATCTTGAATTAAATTCGTCAGTTCGAGTGATTTTTAGAAATATCTTTCTAAAAATTGTATCGAGAATTAAGATGAATTTTTAAATACTAAAACCTTATTCTCGATACAAAATTCTAAACGAATTTCACTCGAATTGACGGTTTTATCTATAAAATTATCAAGTCAAAATAATAGCATGCGAAGAAGTTTATCTGAAAAAATAAATTATGATTTGGAGCAAGGTCGAAAGTACAAAGCAACTTTACGATTAAGAAATCTTATCAATGAATTTCCAAATGATTTGACTTTAAGAAATAAACTTGCTGAAATTTACTATGAAAGTGGCTTTTTAGATGAAGCTGGTAAATTTTGGATTTTATCGGAAGAAAGAAATTCAGAAATTGAACGATGTATCGAAATTTACAAAAACTCTGTCAATAATTCTGGAAATCAAATTTTGAAAGACATTGTTTTTCGAGGAGATAAAACTAAATTATCACCTCATCTGCAATCAATTTTGAATGAATTAGAAAAAGATAGTTTCGAAAAGACTAAAAATATTCCCAATTTTCTACCTAAGAAAAATTACAGAGAAGAAAATAATTATAAAGAAACCTTTAAAGATAAACTTATAAAATATTTATTTTTTGGATTTCTTATATTTATAGTTCTATTGATTATACTTGGATTTGTAAAATTAATTGAATGGTTTTAACTTCTAAATTCGCTCACTTCTACTCTATTTTGTAATTTTGCAAAATGTTTGATTCAAAGCAAATTTTTTCTATTCAATCCGAAGAAGATTTCCAAAACGTTGCATTGGAAGTTTTCCGTTATCAAGCGCAAGAAAATGAAGTCTACAAAAACTTCTTAAATTTCTTGAACGTTGATTATTCTACTGTAAAACACACCAACGAAATTCCTTTTTTACCGATTCAGTTTTTTAAGAAATTTGAATTGATTTCGGGAAATCGTGAAGTGGAAAAGGTTTTTACAAGTTCGGGAACAACTGGAATGGCGACAAGTAAACATTTGGTAACGGATTTGGCATTGTATCATTATAGTTTAGAAAAATGTTTCGAGCAATTTTATGGTCCGCTTTCCGATTATACTATTTTCGCACTTTTACCTTCGTATTTGGAGCGAACAGGTTCCTCACTGATTGATATGGTGGAGTATTGGATTGAGAAATCTGGCAGCGATAAAAGTGGTTTCTATTTGTATAATCACGATGAATTGTACGAAAATCTTATTGCACACGAAAAAACGGGCAAGAAAGCAATTTTGATTGGTGTTTCATTTGCTTTATTAGATTTTGTCGAAAATTATAAAATGAATTTGCAGCACACAATTGTGATGGAAACTGGCGGAATGAAAGGTCGCAAGAAAGAAATTACGCGCGAAGAATTGCATTCAATTTTGAAAAATGGTTTCGGCACAAATGAAATTCATTCGGAATATGGAATGACGGAATTGCTTTCGCAAGGTTATTCTCGAGGAGATTTGACGTTTAAATCGCCAAATTGGATGCGAATTTTGATCAGAGAAACCGAAGATCCTTTCCAATATGTTGAAGAAGGAAAAACAGGCGGCGTAAATGTGATTGATTTGGCAAATTACAATTCGATTAGTTTTATTGCAACTGATGATTTAGGTAAAAAAATAACTCACAATCAATTTGAAATCTTAGGACGTTTCGATCATTCGGATGTGCGAGGTTGTAATTTGATGGTGATTGAATAATAAATAAAATCCCGCACTGAGAAATTCAGTGCGGGATTTTTTATTATTTCTTTTTCATTAAAATGACTGTATCCTTATTTCTTTCTGCTATTTTGTTTAAAAATTCTGAATATTCTTTGAGTTCTTTATTGGTTATAATTGCTTGATTAACCAATAAAATATAGGAAATAACAAATTCGTTATTTTTAATTTCTAGATGTT
>NZ_JAOCFS010000037.1:0-24326 GCF_029842105.1 Empedobacter sp. GD03797 | reverse complement strand
AGATTTGGGAAACGCCTTATGTCGAGCGTTTGGTGGAAAATCAAGAAAAAACAAATCATCCATTATACAAAATTGGAAACAAAGACATTGTAAAAGCAATGGCTGAATCTCAAGAAGTTATCCAATTAATTAACAAAGAAGATTCGTACGAAGGTTTGTATGAGGACATTGTAAAAAAAGCGAATAATATTGTTGATGGATATTTTTGGATCAATGACAAAGATACCTTTGAGCTAGCTATTCCTTTGCTAGAAATCAAAACGGTTGCCAATACAGCGATTGATGAATTTGCAAAAGTCCAAGTTCAGAAAAAATTTGCGCAAGAAACGTTAGAAAAAACGGAAAAATCGATTGAAGAAATCGTTTTCAAAGTAAATAGTACAACGTATAATCAATTGGATTTATTGGTTGAACATTTGGCTGAAGCGCGTAAAATTCAAGGAAAAGTGATTGATTTACGTTCGATTCGTTATATCAATTTAGAACGTGTTCAGGAATTAGAAAATCAATTGCAAGAAGTCAACGAAAATTTATCAACCAAAACAATTGAGTTTCTTTTATTGGATGAAGCGCTGATTCCGTATGAAGAAAAAGTTGCGGAACAGAAAAATTTAGTGGCTTCGATTGAGAAAGTTGTTGACGCTAAAGTAATCGAAGAATCTTGTCTTAAAATTGCTTCCGAATTAGAGTTATTGATTGACATTCTGAACAGTTTAAAAATTGAAGACGCCACGCAAACAACAAAAATTATTGAGAAAATTTCTGTCATTTTTGCTTCGCTTAACGAAGTTCGTGCGCAATTAACACGTCAAACTTCTGCCTTAAAAAGCAAGGAAGCGGTTGCCGAATTTTCTGCTCAAATTACGTTGTTGGAACAAAGTGTGGTCAACTTTTTAGAGTTATCAACAACTGCCGAAAAAACGGAAGAATACAATACAAAAATCATTGTTCAGCTCGAAGAATTAGAAAGTAAATTCTCTGATTTTGATGATTTCGCTTTAAAAATTGCAGATAAACGCGACGAGATAATCAAAGCGTTCAATTCGAAACGCGAACAATTGGTTGAACAAACCAATAAACGCACCAATTCATTAGAGCAAATTGGTTTGCGCGTCTTGAGAAATATCGAAAACAAATCCAAAACTTTTTCAGAAAAAGAAGAAATTTTAGCGTTTTATTCTTCGGATTTAATGATTGATAAAATGCGTCAAATCATTCAAGAATTAAAGGATTTGAAAGATGTTTCGAAAGCCGAAAATCTTGAAAATCTCTTGAAAAAATCGCAAGAAGATACGCTTCGTGTTTTACGTGATAAAACTGAACTTTTTGTTGATGGACAAAATATTATTGCGCTCGGTCAAAATAAATTTACGGTCAATACGCAGCAATTAGCGCTGACTTTGTTGAATCGTAACAACGAATTATTTTATCATTTAACAGGAACAAGTTTCTATCAAAAAGTTAAAAACGAAGAAATTTATCGTTATCAAGCTATTTGGAATCAAGAATTTGTTTCGGAAAATCAATTAGTTTATCGCGCTGAATATTTGGCTTATCAAGCTTTTTTAGCGAGAAATGAAAAAGATTTCGATGCTGAAAAATTTATCAATCAAATCATTGAACAAAATTATTCGGAAGGTTATATAAAAGGTGTTCACAATTTTGATGCATTGCGAATTTTTACAGAATTGGTAAACATCAATTCGAAGTTAGATGTCTTACAATTTGATGCACCAACACGCACAACTGCTCAAGTCTTTTGGCATTCTATAGAAAATAATTTGCAAGAAAAATTGAATGCGATGATTGGTTCTGCTCAATTAATTTTGAAAAATTTCCCGAATTCAAATCGTTTTGAAAACATTCTAAATGAAATCAAATCGCTTTTTGAAAATTGGGAAACTGAATGGGATAAATCGCAAACCTCATCAGAAAAAATTGCCAATTATTTATTTACAACTTTCACGAAATATCAAGCTTTTTCGATGAGTAAAGAAGCTGAAACTTTCCGAAATGAATTTGTAAATTATTTAGAAAAGAATAAAAATTCGGACGATTTTAATGCATTAATTGAAGATGAACAATTTTCTTCAACCGAAAAATTTTACTTGATTGAAAACTGGATTCATTCTTTTATTGATGAAAATGAAAACTTCTCAAATTACAGAAATGTAGTGAATGAAGTGGCGACAATGCTATTATTTTCGAAAGATCAATATCATATAAATGATGGAAATTCTGTCATCAAAATTGAAGATTTGAAAGGAAATCATGCAGTAATTGTTGATGGAATTTATACTCAAAATTATCATGAAATCATTTCGAAATTAGAACATTTTTCAACTGTTGATGTTCCAAATTTTAAATCATTCCAAAAGTTAAAAGAAGAAATATCTAAATCGTATGAAAAAGATTTAAAAATCGCAGAATTTGAACCAAAAGTCTTGACATCATTTGTAAGAAATAAATTAATCAACGAAGTTTATTTTCCTTTAATCGGAAATAATTTAGCCAAACAATTAGGAACAGCTGGTGAAAACAAGCGCACCGCACGTATGGGAATGTTGTTGTTAATTTCGCCGCCAGGTTATGGAAAAACGACCTTGATGGAATATTTAGCCAAAACGATGGGCTTGCATTTTGTGAAAGTAAATGGACCAACAATTGGACACAGCATTACGTCAATCGATCCAATCGAAGCCAAAACTTCTGGAGAAAGAGAAGAATTGAAAAAGATAAATCTTTCATTTGAAATGGCGGATAATGTGATGTTGTATCTGGATGACATTCAACATTTGAGTGCAGAATTTTTACAAAAATTTATTTCATTAGCCGATGGACAGCGAAAAATTGATGGAATTTTTGAAGGAGAAAGTAAAACCTACGATTTACGTGGAAAACGTTTTTGCATTGTAATGGCTGGAAATCCATATACCGAAAGCGGTTCTAAATTTCAGATTCCAGATATGTTAGCCAATCGTGCCGATGTCTATAATTTGGGTGATGTAATTGGTGATACGGAAACATTGTTCAACTTGAGTTTGATTGAAAATGCCACAGGCGATAATCCTTATTTGGATAAAATTGCTTCGAAGAGTTTGACAGATTTTTACAAGTTAACAAATTTTGTAACCGAAAATCAAGAACAACTTCCAGATTTGGAAGGTAATTATTTGAAACAAGAGATTGATGATTTTATTGCTGTTTTGAAACATGTAATTAAGATTAGAAATGTAGTCGTAAAAGTCAATCAAAATTATATTTCGAGCGCAGCAATGCAAGATGATTACAGAACTGAACCTCCTTTCAAGATGCAAGGTTCGTACAGAAATATGTCAAAATTAGTTTCGAAAATTGTTCCAATGATGAACGAAAAAGAAATTAATGAAACTATTTTGGCGCATTACGAAAGCGAATCACAAACGTTAACAACGGATACAGAATCGAATCTTTTGCGCTTAAAAGAAATTGCAGGCTTAATGACTTCTGAGGAAAAAGAACGTTGGGAAACGATAAAAGCAACGTTTGTCAAAAATAATAAGCACGGCGGCTTGAATAAAGACGATAAAATTTTTGCTCAATTGCTAGAATTCAATGAAAATTTGGAAGGAATTATCCAAGCAATCTTGAAAAAGTAATATTAAAACTGCTCAAAATGAGCAGTTTTTTTTATATTTAACCTCAACCAAAACATCTACTATGAAAAAAATAGCCCTTCTTTTTGTTCTATTTAGTTCAATTTTTTCCTATTCTCAAGACACGATTTATTTTGATAAAAATTGGAAAGAAACAACGAAAGCCAAATCCAACTTTTATCGTCCTTTACCGTTAAAAAAGTATGGTGAATTGGTTTTGCTTAAGGATTATTACAACAATGGACAACTTCAATTTCAAGGATATATTTATCCAAAAGATGAAAACAAATATGTTGGTGATGTTTTTTGGTATGATGAAAATGGTTTTGACAATGGTTATCGACAAAATATTAATCTTAGTAATCAAAAAGAATTAATCTATTACAACACCGACGGATCTATTTGGAAAAAAATTAAATACAGAGATTTTGGAGAAAAAACCGAAATTATCATTTACCACAACGGAAAAGAGTTAATAAATGGTAAAATTACGAATGGAAATTTTACCGGAAGTTTTTCTCCAAATAGGCCAGATTTATATTACTACAATCCTTTTTATGAAAATGATGAAAGTATTCCGCCACCTGTAAGCGTCACTGCTCCTGCTATTTCTTATAATGACACAAAAAAAATTTCTGATAAAATTTATAAAGAAGTTATCTATTGGCAAAATGGGAAAATTGCAAAAGAAACAATCAACAAAAATTATTCACAAGAACCTTCTAAATATTGGGATTCTACTGGAAAAGAAATTGAAAAAAGTTCGAAAGAGAAAAAAATTGATATTAAATTTTACACCAAAAATGGTTTTGCAATTCAACCAAAATCTAAGACAGAAACTACAATTCATGAAAATGATTATCTAGTAACCAAAATTTTGTATGATAAAAACGGGAAGATTAGTAATGTTAGCAAACAACAAAATGGTAATCGAGTTGAAGAAAAAATTTATACAAATGGAAAAGAAATTATCTTAAAATATAAAGATGATAAACCATTTGAAGGCAATTTCGATGATACAATTGGACGTTACAATTCTATTTATCAAATGAAAAACGGGCAAATTGTAGATGAAGCAATTACAAAAGATAGCAAAACTTCAAAAATCATTGCAAAAGGTGATTATATAAATGGAAAGCCAAACAATGGAACTTTTTATAATTTTGATGGAAATAAGATAACAATTTCTACTTATAAAAATCAGAAAAGAGACGGAATACAACAGATTTTCACAAATATTTGGGACGACAAACCTACAGAAGAATTTGAAATGAAAAATGATTTGATGAATGGTTTTAGAAAGATATATTCGGGCAAAAATTCTGTTTTAACAAGTGAATATAGAAATGGAAAACCTTACCAAGGTACGATTGTAGAAAATAATATCCTATCAATTTATAAAAATGGAAACTTGACTCAAAAAGAAGAATATGACCAATATTCA
The DNA here is from genome assembly GCF_029842105.1 of Empedobacter sp. GD03797. Taxonomy (NCBI): domain Bacteria; kingdom Pseudomonadati; phylum Bacteroidota; class Flavobacteriia; order Flavobacteriales; family Weeksellaceae; genus Empedobacter; species Empedobacter sp. GD03797. Next base: position 19,247 of record NZ_JAOCFS010000037.1, on the reverse strand, counting down.
GATTATGTTAAAGTTGTTGAAACGTACGAAAACAATCAATTAAAAACGAAAACTTATAAAAACTTTTCAATCAAAGAAAAACCTCAAGCTTCTTACACTGGGATTTTTCAAAATGAAAAACCTTATGAAGGTTATTTCATCAATAAGATTATTTTGAACGAAATTCCTTTGGTTGATTTTTACGAGAAAGGCGAACTAAAATATCAGTATTCTTTTGATTTTTTGAAGCAATTAGATAATTACCAATTTTATGAATATGATCAAAAAAGTGTCTACAAAAATGGCAAAATTGTAGATGGTTTTGAGTTTTTCGATAATGATGAAGGTTTTTTATTGCGAATTGGATCCAAAAATGAAAAGGCAAATTATCTTGAAATGAATCTTTTCGCGATGAACGCTTTTAACCGATTTACGTTTGATTATAATGGAAAAGAAATCCTGATAAAAGATTTTGAGAAGCAAACTTCAATTAAATTAACAGAAAAAAATAATGGAATTTTTGCAGAAGTTTTTGATGAAAACGGAAAATTAATTGTCAACAATCAACAAAAAGAAGTACAAAAAGGTTCACCGAATTCTTCTACAATTTATAAAGTTGAAAACAATCTGCTCAAAGAAGAAAATATATCTTCGGAGAGTTTGAATCCTTTAATCGAAAAGGTTTATAAAGAAGTTAATCCAATAATTATATTGATTTATTCTTCTGTTGCTTATAATCGAACGATGAAAATAGATGATTTGTTTAATCAATTTGTAGGAATTTTTAAATCAAATAATATTCAAAAACTTTATGGGCAAGAATCATTTATAGAAGGTCCAAATAAAGTGCTTTCAAGTTTGAGATATAATAAAAATGGAAATCCTGATTGGGGCGTTAAAATTTCTGAAACGGAAAAAAAGTATTTGGTTGAATTTTATGAAGACGGAAAAATAACTTTTACTAAAAAAGTAAATTCTATCCACGAAGTTCAAGAAACGATTAACAGTCTTTTTAAAAAATATGAATAAGAATAAACAAAGCCGCTCTTTGAGCGGCTTATTTATTCACTAAATTTATCTCCTCTGAATATTTTCACAGGGTTTCCTCTTGCAATAGACGTTTGATTATTCCATTTTTCTTGAACCAAGTCTTTCAATTTATTGGTTTCAAATTCTTGTAATTTCAATAACAAACGAGTTGTTGCAATTTTTTTGTTCTGATGTTGCGAACGCGAATCCATCGAAACAACAGAAATTCCACTTGATTGATGCGTTGCGCGAACAGCTGAATTTACTTTGTTTACATTTTGTCCTCCATTCCCAGAACTACGCATTGTTTGATAGACAATTTCATTTGGATTGATTGAAATTTCTTTCGGAATTTCTAATTCAAAACAACCAATAAACCAGTTTTTTCGTTGATGAAATTTTCGATATGGACTTTTACCAATCCATAAAATTGTTCCAATCCAAGTTTTTAAAAATGTGTTTAAATCATTTCCTTCAAGTTCTATAACCACAGACGAAAGTTGATTAAAATCTTTATCAACTTCTCTTTCGATTACGTCAAACTTAATGTCTGATTTTGTGCACGCTTCCGAAAACTTTTTAAAAACATTGGTCACCACAAAATTACATTCCGCAGGCCCTCTACCCGATGTAAATTGAATAATTTTTTTCATCATCATTTATTTATCCATTCTTACAATTTTCGGCGTAAAAGTTCCCAACACTTTCACTAATTCGGTTTGTAAATTCATCACCGTTTTGATGTTTTTATACGCAAATGGCGCTTCATCAACACTTCCTCCTATCAGCTCAATTCCTGCATCTTTCAATTGTGATGTCATAAAACTTTTATTAATTGTTGATTTGCATTTCGCACGTGACATTTTTCGTCCCGCACCATGCGAAGCCGAATTAATACTCAATTCGTTTCCCAAACCTTCAACAATGTAACCGTTTGCGGTCATCGAACCTGGAATAATTCCTAAAACTCCTTCACCAGCTGGTGTTGCACCTTTGCGATGAACAATTCGTTCCGTTCCATCAACCATTTCTTTCCACGCAAAATTGTGATGATTTTCGATGTTAAAAACGATTCGTTTTCCTAAAGTTTTCGCAATTCTTCGATGAATATCATCGTGACAAGCCTTGGCATAATATCCTGCCAAATTCATCGCAGCCCAATATTCTTGCCCATCGTGCGTATCCAAATCCAACCAAGCCAAATGCTGAACTTGTTTCGGAAGCGGACATTGTTTCGCCGCCAAATATGTGTAATGTTTTGCAATATTTGCACCCAAACCGCGCGAACCACTATGCGATAAAACAGCCAAATATTCACCTGGAATCAAGTTCCATTCAGGTTTTACCTCATCTAATTTCACAATTCCAAATTCAACAAAATGATTTCCTCCTCCCGAAGTTCCTAATTGTTGATAAGCTTTTGTTTTTAAACTTTTCAAGATTGGAATTTCATCAAAAATAGAGCGTTCAAAAATTTCGTGATCCGCTTTTAGTTTATGCGTTTCATACATTCCAAATTTGGTATGATCTTGCAAAATCTGAATCAATTGATGCGATTTTCCTTTCAAAAAACTGGCTGATAAATCGTAAACCGAAAGACTCATTCGACAACCAATATCCACACCAACTCCATACGGAATCACTGCATTATCCGTCGCCAAAACGCCACCAATCGGCAATCCATAACCTGAATGTGCATCTGGCATCAAAGCGCCTTTTACCGAAATCGGCAATTTCAACGCGTCATACAATTGAAATTTTGCTTGTTCATCAATTTCATTTTCACCAAAAATCGAAAAAGGCGAACGCGTCGTTTTCAATTCTTGTAATCTTACCTCAACTGGTTTTATCAATCCTTCCGCAACTTTTCCCCAAATTCCGTGACCAATGTACTTTTCTGGTTCGAGTAAAACTTCTTTTGCTTCGTTGAGAATCGTTTGTTTCTTTTCTTTTTTTCTGTATCGATGAATTTGCCCAATTGCAATATTGATCGAATTATTTTTTGGAAAGCCTAATTTTATGAAGTCCTTTCCAGAGATTTTATTTCCCATGATTAATGTCTTTTAGATAGCTGATGTTCTTGTTCTATCAGCATTTCAGCGATTTCTGTCGCCGAATTTTTGTCGTTAAAAAATTTCCTTTTCGTAAAAGGATTTTTAAATTTTGGTTTTCGTTCATACGAATAACCTCCTCCAACTATTTTCTTTAAGAGGATTCCTTGATTTTTATACTTGTCAAAAAAGTGATCGATTTGCGCTTCTTCGCGCTTCAAATCAATATCAAGTGGTTTGTAATGCGTAATCATATTTGGTTTTATAATCAATCGAAAACGCCACGGTTGTAGAAATTCATAAATTCCTTTGAAACGTTTTGTTTTTGGATCATACACCTGAATACACGCAAAATATCGACGTTCTTCATCATTCAAAATTGAATGCGGTCCTGAATATTCATAAGGTTGTAATTGTTTCAATTCTTGAATTCTCGGAACATAAATTCGCTTTCCGTTTCGTTTTCGTTTTTTTACAAACTTTCGCGTTTCTGCATATTGAGAAGTATTAATTTTCTTCAGAATTTGAGTGAAAAATTCAATCTCATTTTCCTTTTTAATATCTTCTCTCAATACAAAATAACGTTCGAAACCTTTTTGATATGGCTCTTTTAAAGGAACAAGCGGAATCGCTTTTTGTTCTTTAAAGATTTCTTTTCTACGTTTATATTTCTCTCTTACATTTTTTTCTTTTGCTGTTTTTACGCTTCTTTTCTTCGTTCTCTTTGTTCGTAAACGAGCTGAAAAGAAAATTGAATCTTCCATAACATGGATTATTTGATTGCAAATAATTGTTTTGAAATAATTAGCGCTAATTATTTCTTCTTCGGAAGTTTTTAGAAGTTATTCTGAATCTAGAATGGAATAATAAAAGAAAAAGCCCGAAGAATCCTCCGGGCTTTTGATATAATAAGTTAATTATTTACGATTTATAAGCACGAAGAAATGCTCATTGCAAAATCTGTTGCAATAGCTGAAAACTGATATGTCGTTTCTTTGAACATTTTATTTCTTCGTTATTAAATTGTTATACGTTATGATTTTTATCAGTGCAAATTTAAGTCAATAAAATTCACATTTCCAAATCGTTTGTGAAATTTCACTAAAAATAGGGAGAAAAATATTATTGATTTTCAGCATTCATCGTCTCATACAACGAATAAATTTTTAGATTTTGAATTGCTTTCTCTCCATTTATAATACGAGTTTCATTCGGAATTAAATCAAAGAAATTATCATCAAATTGATTGTTTCCGTCCAATAAATAAACATCTTTTGCCAAAACATTTGTAGAAATTTCAATTTGATTGCTACTGATCTTTTTAATTTTAATTGTTGGTTTTGTTAAAGCTAAATCTTTCGGTTTTTCGAAGAAATAATTACTCGAATATTTTTCTCTATTTGATTCAAATTCAATTCGAAGAAAAGATTTTATTGAAGAAGTTCCTTTCAAAACCTCATTACTTAATTCCAATATTTTAGTAGAAGAATTTGATGAAATAATTACATCTTTATCGTTAGTCCAACGTTTATTTCCATTAAAATCGATTATAGAAAATTTTACTTTTCCTTTCAAATCTTTCAATAAGTCATTTATGATATAGATTTTGTACACATTTTCTTCTTTCTCAACCGAAATCAATACATTCTCGAAACTTCTTTTCACTTGATAATGTAACGCTTTCCAATTTCCTAATTTATCCAAAGACGCCCACGAAGTCACAGGCCAAACGTCATTCAATTGCCAATACAAACTTCCCATATTGTACGGTTTTGCGCGTCGATGCGCCTCAATCCCAATCTGAGTTCCGCGCGCTTGCAACAATTGAGAAACGTAGTTGTACTGCACAAAATCGGTCGGAATTGCATAATCGAGTTGCATATATTCGTTGATTGTTTCCCAACCTTTTGGATGTTTTTGATGCACTAAAATGGTTACAGAATTCTTACTCAATGTGTCTTTTTCAGAAAACATAGATTTTACGGTTTCTAACGTTGGCATTCCTTGAAAACCATATTCCGAAGCAAAACGTGGAACTTTTTTCTCATAGGTTTCAAACGGTTCCATTCCCCACCAAACACCCCAATAATGAGAATCTCCTTGCGTCAAACTTTCTTTTCTTCCCCAACCAATCGAAGGTGAAGACGGCCAATAACGGTTCTCTGACTTTGATAAAATAGAATCCAAAACATTGGGAATAATATGATGAAAAGTCGTTTGATAATCTTTCCAAATACTCAAAGAATCTTGTTTTGACCAGCCCATTTGTTTCTGATATCCCCAATTGTGCCACGCTTCATCAATTTCATTATTTCCACACCAAAGCGCGATAGAAGTATGATTTTTTAGTCGATTCACTTGATCGATTGTTTCTTGTTTTACATTGTTAAGAAAATCTTGATCACCAGGATAAAAAGCACAAGCGTACATAAAATCTTGCCAAACCAACAAACCTTTTTCGTCGCATAATTCATAAAAATAATCATCCTCATAAATTCCTCCGCCCCAAATGCGAATCATATTCATATTAGCTTCAACCGAACTATTTATCAGCTTTTCGTAATCATTTTTTGAAACTCGCGAAACAAAATTATCTTGCGGAATATAATTCGCACCTTTCATATACGTTGGAATTCCATTTACTTTAAAATAAAAGCTTGAACCAACATTATCTTTTTCTTGAACTAATTCTATAGTGCGTAAACCAAATTTCAAATGCTTAGAAACTTGCTCATTTCCTTGTCTAATTTTGAATTGATAGTCGTACAAATATTGTTCGCCCATTCCATTTGGCCACCATAATTTTGGATTTTGAATTGTTTCATCAATCGAAAAATAATTGATTCCTTTGGTTAATTTTTGAGTGATTTTTTTCTGATTAAAATTAATTTCTACAGTTGTATTTTGCTCCGATTGAATAACGAATTTAAACTTTACTTTCGCTTGATTTTTCTCTAATTTGAGAATTTCATAAGACAAATCATTTAGCTTAAAATTATTCCAAGAAATAAGTTCGATTGGTTTATAAATTCCAGCCGTAACCAATCTTAATCCCCAATCCCAACCATACTGATATTGCGCTTTTCTAGTATAAACTCGCTCTCCTTCTGGCAATTTATACGGAAGTAAATTTGCTAATTGTTTTCCTTCATTCGACGACGATTTGAATTGTATTTCGAGCAAATTATTTTTATTCTTTAGAAAATCTTTGACCGAAACTTCCCAAATTCGAAACATATTATTCGCATCGAGAATCAACTTTCCGTTCACAAAAACTTTTGCATACGTATCCAATCCATTAAATTTTAACTGAATATTTTGCGCTTTTCGTTCAGCATCAGTCAAATCAAAAGAAGTTTTGTACGTCCAATCTTCGTTTTCTACCCATTGTACTTTAGCATCATTAATATCTTTGTAAGGATTTGGAATGATATTATTTAACATCAAATCGGTATGAACAGAGCCAGGAACCTCAGCTTTCAACCATTTTGAATCTCCTTTTTGTTGAAAAGTCCAATTTTCTGAATTCAAATTTCGAGTCGTTTGAGCAGAAAGTTGAATGAATGTAAAAAAAGTAATAACAAAAAATAGTAATTTCCTCATTTTGCGCTGATTTTCATAAAGATAAAAATAGCTTAATAATTCATAAAAAAACAAAAGAGATTATTAAAAATAATCTCTTTTTGCTGAAACATAATATAAACTTCGTTAGTTATGGGATTAACGAATGTGCTAAATTTAGGTTGATTCGGTTATGTTTTATTTTTTTGAAGAATAGGGATTCAGAAAAAGATTCTTAAATCCCTAAACTATTTATGAAAATGAACTTTTAAAATAATTTGACTTTCTATCCGATAAATGCAAATTTATCTTCGAACATAGAACCTATGATTGGTAAAGGTTTTTTAACACCATTTGCAGCGTTGATAATCCCAATTATCATTAAAATTAAAGAAGCAAATCCTAAAATTCCGATAAAAGGAATATTGACTGCATACATAATAATGTTCAAAAGTATTCCCCAAATAAATGAGAAAATTACTAATCCTAACCCTTGTTTCAAATGAAATTTCAGTAAATCATCAGCTTTATCTTTTCCTATAACGAAAGCTATAATCCAGCCAATAATAGTGATGTACGATACGATTGATAATGTTTTGTTGTCCATAGTTATAATTTTTATTGGTTATGTTTTGATTTATTTTCTGATACAAATTTGTTCGAAATCAAGATCAAAACAAAGTTTAAGCATACTACTTTGTATCTACAAGTATAAAACTTAACGACTACAGATTAACTACAGATTTACACAACTTTTTAAAAATCAAATTTATACATTTTTAAAAATCTGAAAATTTTAGTTAATGAATATTTTTTATCAAGTATTTTTTTACGATTTTTGATATATGAAAATTCTATTAACCTATCTATACATAATTTTTTTCGTCTTTTGTTCTACGATTTCATTCGCTCAGAATAAATACATTGATAGTCTTAAATTAGAACTAAAAAAATCAACTATTTCAACAAAAATTAAATTTGATTTACTAAATAAATTAGCTGAATATCATCGAACTTCCGATCAATACAAGCAAGCAGATTATTATATTAATGAGCAAATAAAACTAAGTAAGCGAGAAAATAATGAGCTAGAATTAGTGAAAGCTTATACGCAAAGAGGCGTTTCTTATGAAAATAGACAATGGTTTGAAAAAGCTCAAAAATCATTGGATACGATTCAAAATATCACCAAAGATTCGAAAGAATTTCTTCCAAAAGCTTATCTAAAATATCTGTTAGCCTACCATTATGTAAATCTTGGAAAATTTGAGAAAAGTCAAAAAATGGTTCTACAATTTATCAGTCAACTCGAAAAAACGCCTGATGAATATATTCTAAAATCTAAAGCAAATTATCTCCTATATGCGGTTCATGCCACTTGGAATGATGCAAAAAATTCTATTCTTTATGCCGAAAAATCGTTGAAATTTGCTGAATTATCATCCGACAAAAATCTACTTGTCACTACTTATGCAAATCTTGGTGTGGCACAATCGTTAAAATATATGGAATCTAAAAATTCTAACGATTTAGATGAGTTAATAAAAACCAGTAAAAAAGCGGTACACATTAGTGAACACTATCAAAATCAAGTTACAAATTACAATTATGCGATTGCTTTGCTAAATTTGGCTGATTATCAACGTAACTACACTAAATTAACAACTAATGATAAAAATGAAATTAAACAGAATAGTTTCAAAATTATAGAATTGTGTAAAACTATTCCGAATTCGCAAGAAATTTCTGCTGGTGCATTGGGATTGTTGAGTAGTTTGGCAAAAGAAGAAAATCAGACTGAGCTTGCCGAAAAATATTTGCTGGATGCTAATGCTATTTTGTACACACAAACAGTGAAGAATTTTTATGCGCTTGTTGCCAATTCAACCGAATTAGCCAATTTGTATCAACAAAAAGGAGAGTTTCAAAAAGCATTTGAATTTCAGAAAAAAGCAACTGATTATTCAACCGAATTATACAATCAAGATCAAGCGGAAGCTGCGAAAAAATTGGAAGCGCAATTTCAATCAGAGCGAAAAGAAGAAGAATTAAAAAATCTTGAAGCAAAAAATAAAAGTCTTCAAAAAGAACGAATTTTATACATCTGCCTTGCTGTTTTAGGAATTATTGGTGCGTTTTTTATGTTTCGTTCTTATCATTTCAAATTGCGTTATTCGATTGGTAGAGAAAATCAACTTAATTCAGAAAAACAAGAAGCACATCTAAAATTACAATTGCAAGAAGAAGAACAAGCGCGAATTTTGGCTGAACAAGAATTGATGACGTTGCAACAACAAAAATTACAGGACGAAGTTTTAGCAAGTCAGTTGCATTTGGAGCATAAAAATCAGGTCTTAAAAAATCTAAAAGATAAGATTGGGAATGATTCTTCTATCAATTTGAAACAAGTTATGCGAGAAGAAAATTTATTAGATAATGATTTTGAAAGTGCAAAATTTAGAATTCAAGAATTACATCCAAACTTTTTCAAAACGCTAAACGAGCATTCTAAACAAAAGCTAACTCCTCTTGATTTGAAATATTGTTCGTATATCTATCTTGGTTTAGACACCAAACAAATTGCGACTATTCTAAATATTGAACCAAAAAGTGTACGGATGACAAAGTATCGTTTGAAACAAAAATTTAGTTTGGTAAAAGAAGATGAATTGTATACTTTTTTCCATCAGATAATTGCTTAAAACAATTATTGTTTTATTACTTTTATAAAAAAATGAAAAAAATTTTATTATTTATTCTACTTACAACAATTTCAACTTTTTGTTTTAGTCAAGAATCTGTTAAATATCCAATATTTCCAGGTTGTAATAAATATAAAACAAATGAAGAATTGAGCAAATGCTTTTCTGAAAAATTATGGTATGAATTGAATGACCAAACCCAAGATTCTAGTGAGGATTTTTTCAAAGAAAATAAATCTGTACATGAGTTAACTTTATATTTTACAGTTAAAAAAGATGGAAAAGTAACAAATTATAGCTTTTCAAATGATAGTGACGCATTGATTTCAACAACTTATCTTAAACGAATTTCGAAAGTTTTTAAATACTACGAACAAAAAGGTAAAAAAATAATTCCAGCTTCTGAGAATAATAAATATAAAGATTTTACAATCACGTTTAAGGTTAAATATAAAGGTTAAAACTTATTTACAGAGAGTTTTTCAAAGAAAAATGATGATATTACTTATTTTTAATTCAGCATTTCTCACTTCAACTCTCGTTAATTTATTAAAATATAATTCATAATATTTTTCAAAATACTTGCAGTCTGCACGGAAAAGATTATTTTTGCCTATTCGACAAATAGAATATGAAAAATATCCGTAATTTCTGTATTATCGCCCATATTGACCATGGTAAAAGTACCTTGGCCGATCGTTTATTGCAAGTAACAAACACGATTTCTGATCGTGAGTTACAAAATCAAACTTTAGACGATATGGATTTGGAACGCGAACGCGGAATCACAATTAAATCGCACGCCATCCAAATGGAATATGAAAAAGATGGTGAAAAATATATTTTAAATTTAATTGACACTCCTGGTCACGTGGATTTTTCTTACGAGGTTTCTCGTTCGATTGCCGCTTGTGAAGGAGCTTTGTTAATTGTAGATGCTGCACAAAGTATACAAGCACAAACCATTTCTAACCTTTATTTGGCTTTAGAAAATGATTTGGAAATCATTCCAGTTTTGAACAAAATCGATTTACCTTCTGCAAATCCAGAAGAAGTAACAGACGATATTGTTGATTTGATTGGTTGTGATCCCGAAGATGTTTTGCGTGTAAGTGGAAAAACAGGTGAAGGTGTGTTAGAATTGTTACACACAATTATCGAGAAAGTTCCTGCACCAGTTGGTGATCCAGATGCACCGTTACAAGCCTTGATTTTTGACTCTGTTTATAATCCTTTCCGAGGAATTGAAGCTTTTTACAAAGTGGTAAATGGAGAAATCAAAAAAGGAGATCAAGTAAAATTCATGGCTACCAACAAAAAATATGGTGCCGATGAAATTGGAACATTAAAACTGAATCAAGTTGAGAAGAAAGTCATTAAAACTGGAGATGTAGGTTATATTATTTCTGGAATTAAAGAAGCTTCTGAGGTAAAAGTTGGAGATACAATTACATTAGTTGAGAATCCTGCAAGCGAAGCTATTGATGGTTTCGAGGAAGTAAAACCAATGGTTTTCGCTGGTATTTATCCGGTTGACACAGAAGATTACGAAGATTTGCGTGCTTCTATCGAAAAGTTACGTTTGAATGATGCTTCATTAACTTTTGAAGCTGAATCTTCTGCTGCTTTAGGTTTCGGTTTCCGTTGTGGATTCTTAGGAATGTTACACTTAGAAATTATTCAGGAGCGTTTAGAGCGTGAGTTCAATATGACAGTAATTACGACTGTTCCTAACGTTTCGTATGAAGCTTATTTGGAAAAAGATCCAGAAAAAATGATTCCGGTTCATAATCCATCTGAATTGCCAGATCCATCAGGATTAAATCGTGTTGAAGAACCATATATTCGTGCAGCTATCATTACAAAATCTGAATTCGTAGGTCCTGTAATGAGTTTATGTATTGAAAAACGTGGTGAATTACAATCTCAAAATTATTTGACACAACATAGAGTAGAAATGATTTTCAATATGCCTTTGGCTGAAGTCGTTTTTGATTTTTATGATCGATTAAAATCTATTTCAAAAGGATATGCATCGTTTGATTATGCGCCTTCTGGAATGAAAGCTTCGAAATTGGTAAAAGTTGATATCATGATTAATGGTGAAGTTGTGGATGCTTTATCTGCCTTAATTCACGTTGATAATGCTTACAATATTGGTAAAAAAATGTGTGAGAAATTACGCGAATTAATTCCTCGTCAACAATTTGATATTCCAATTCAGGCAGCGATTGGTGCAAAAATTATTGCGCGTGAAACAATCAAAGCGTTACGTAAAGACGTTACGGCGAAATGTTATGGTGGTGATATTTCTCGTAAACGTAAATTATTAGAAAAACAGAAAGCTGGTAAGAAGAAAATGCGTCAAATTGGACGTGTAGAAGTTCCGCAATCTGCTTTCTTAGCTGTTTTGAAATTGAATGATTAAAATTTTTATATAATTATATAAGAGCTACTTTTTAAAGTAGCTCTTTTTTTTTGAACTCACTGTAACAAATATTACAGATATTTTAAAACAATTTAATGAACTTTGATAAAAAAGTAATAATGATTTTAATTCAAATAAATTTTGATTTTCCTATTCAAATGATGGGAGAAAATTTAACAAAAAATGCTCGTTCATTAGCAGAAAGTATAAATACTGAAAAAGGATTCATCTCAAAAATATGGATCGAAAATTCAGACACTGCAAGAAGTGGAGGTATTTATATATTTGACACTTTAGAAAATGCTCAAAATTATGCTGAAATGCATAGCGAACGAGTAAAACAAATAGGAGCAACAAATATCAATGTTGAATACTTTTCTATTAATGAAACTCTTTCCTCACTAAATAATGGGATATAAATAATTATCAAAGCCACTCACAATAGAGTGGCTTTTTTTTGTAACAATTGGTAAAATATTTGTACTAATAAATTAAATACCAATCGCATGAAAAACATACTAAAATTAGAACAACTTGCTCTATTAATTCTTATGATCGTTCTATATAGTCTCCTAAAATTATCATGGATGTGGTTTGCAATTCTTTTTCTTGCTCCCGATATTTTTATGTTAGGTTATCTTTTTGGAAATAAGATTGGTGCAATATCCTATAATTTTATTCATAATTATTTTACGACAATTTCATTGATTCTTATTGGTTATTTTTTACATATTGAATGGTGTTTGATGATTGGATTTATATTTTCCGCTCATATTTCGTTCGATCGTTTTCTAGGATTTGGTCTCAAAAAATATGATGGTTTCAAGTCCACTCATTTAGGAGATTTATAACATCACAACCTCATCAGTCGAACCTTTCTCCTTAATCTCTGAAATACTTCGCATCGTAATTTCTGAAATTTGTTCCAATGCTTCTTGTGTAAAAAAAGCTTGATGTGCAGTGACCAAAACATTTGGAAAACTCATCAATCGTTGAATCATATCATCTTGAATAATTTCTGCCGATAAATCTTTGAAAAATAATTTTTCTTCTTGCTCGTAAACATCAATTCCCAAATAACCAATTTTATGATTTTTCAAAGCTTCAATCGCTTCATGTGTATTGATTAATCCGCCTCTACTCGTATTAATAATCGTTACGCCATCTTTCATCATCGCAATCGTTTCTTGATTAATCATGTAATGATTTTCTGGCGTCAACGGACAATGCAACGAAATAATATCTGAGCTTTTAAACAACTTATCCAGCTCAACATATTCCACGCCATTATTCATCAATTCTTGATCTGGATACAAATCATACGCAATTATTTTGCAACCAAAACCTTTCGCAATATTGACAAAAGCCTTTCCAATTTTTCCTGTTCCAACAATTCCAATTGTCTTTTGAAAAAGATTGAAACCAAGCAAACCGTTCAATGCAAAATTTTGTTCACGAACGCGATTATAAGCTTTATGCGTTTTTCGGTTCAATGTTAACAACATCGCCATTGTATGCTCTGCCACTGCCTCAGGAGAATATGCAGGGACGCGACAAACTTTAATTCCAAATTCTTTCGCAGCTTCCAAATCGACATTGTTAAAACCAGCACATCTCAAAGCTATAATTTTAACGCCTTTTTTTGCTAAAATTTCAATGACTTGTCGATTCACTTTATCATTCACAAACACACAAACTGCTTGCTCATCTTCAATTGCGTTGACGATATGTGGACCTAAATGTGTTTCATAAAAATTAAGTTCAAAACCGTAATTTTTATTTTCAGCCTCAAAAAAAGTTTTGTCATAAGGCTTAGACGAAAAGAAAGCTATTTTCATTAAATTATTTTTAACTAATTTACGTTTTTAATTAATTGTAAATTACTTTATACTTGATTATAATTTAGTTTTAAATCATTCAAAATTAATTGATCCTCTATTTTTGATATTTTACTAAAAGCTATAAGCTGATGAATAAAAATTTCTAACTTCGTGAAAATTCAAACTCACACATGAAAAATATACTTTTATCAACAATCACATTAGCTTCTTTTACAGCTTTTGGACAAAATATTTCGAATCAAACCATTGATCAAGTCACAGAAAATGCCATGAAAACTTTTGATGTTCCTGGAATGTCTGTTGCGGTTATCAAAGATGGAACAATTGTACATTCGAAAGGTTATGGTGTAAAATCGCTTAAAACGGGAGAAAAAGTTAAGTCTAATACAAATTTTGGAATTGCTTCTAACTCGAAAGCTTTTACAGCAGCGGCCTTGGCAATTTTGGTTGATGAAGGAAAAATAAAGTGGGATGATAAAGTGATTACGCACATTCCTGAATTCAAGATGTACAACGATTATGTAACCAAAGAGTTCACAATTCGTGATTTATTAACGCATCGCAGTGGATTAGGTTTGGGCGCAGGAGATTTGATGGTTTGGCCTGATGGACACAATTTCACTCCTAAAGATATTATTTCTAATATTCAGTTTTTAAAACCAGTTTCAGATTTTCGTGTCAAATATGATTACGATAATTTATTATATATTATTGCAGGAGTTGTGATTGAACGAGTTTCGGGGCAATCTTGGACAGATTTTGTAACAAAAAGATTGTTAGAACCAATTGGAATGACGAATACAGCGGCGAATTGGCACTTAGTAAAAGACAAGAAAAATGCAATTGATCCACACGTTCCGATTGACGGAAAATTACAAGTCATTGATCGTTATACGAACACTATTTTTGATGCAGCTGCAGGAATTTATTCTAATGTTGATGATATTGCAAAATGGTTGCAATTCAATTTGGATAAAGGAAAAGTGAACGGAAAACAAATTATTTCTGAAAAACAAATGAACGAAATGATTACGCCACAAACTTTACAACCAAATCGTACAACTCCGCCTTATAATTCATTATTCAAAGCTTATGGTTTGGGATGGCAATTACAGGATATGAACGGAAAATTAGAAGTTTCGCATACTGGAGGATTGGAAGGAATTGTAACACAAACGATGTTTTATCCACAAGAAAAATTAGGAATTGTGATTTTGACAAATCAACAATCTGGTGCAGCTTTCCGAGCAATTTCAAATACAATAAAAGATTTTTACTTAAAAAATTCTTCTACAGATTGGGTAAAAACGTATGATGAGTTGATGAAGAAAAATGTGGAAGAAGCCGATGATATTACAAATGCTGTTTGGAAAACTGTTGAAGCAAACCAAAAAAATAAAGCCATCAAATTTGATGTAAAAAGTGTAATTGGAACGTATAAAGATAATTGGTTTGGTGATGTTGTGATTTATGAAAAGAAAGGAAAAATAATTTTCGAATCGAAACGTTCGCCTCAATTAACTGGTGAAATGTCATTTTACAAAGACAATACGTTTGCGGTAAAATGGTACAATCGTTATTTCCATGCAGATGCTTTTGTTTTTGCTGAAATGAAAGATGGAAAAATGACAGGTTTCAAAATGAAAGCCATTTCTCCGTTAACAGATTTCAGTTACGATTTCCACGATTTAGATTTTACGAGAAAATAAATTTTAATAAATACTAATCAATTACGAAGTTCGAAATTCGAACTTCGTTTTTTCTATTAAAAATGAAATTCAAAGGTTACGCATATGGGCTAATTTCGTCTATATCTTATGGATTAATTCCATTATTTATCCTACCTATAAAACAGGCAAATTTTTCGATGGATACTACATTATTCTATCGATTCTTTTTTTCTGCATTGATTGTCGGAACATATTTATTCATCAAAAAACAATCATTCAAAATAGATGTGAAACAGATTCCATTTTTAATCATTTTAGGATTATTGTACGGAATCTCAGCGGATGCTTTATTTTTAGGTTATGATTATTTAACTCCTGGAATTGCCTCCACATTATTATTCGTTTATCCGTTGATTGTTGCCATCATAATGGCTGTTTTCTTCAAAGAAAGAATTACAATTTCAACCATTATAGCCATTGTTTTTGTATTGGCTGGCGTCATTTTACTAAGTTTCAAAGAAGGAAAATTCGAGCTAAATCCAATCGGATTAGGAATTGTATTTATCAGTGCTTTGGGGTACGGATTATATATTGTGACAGTCAACAAATCGAAAGTACGTGATATAAAAGGCTTTACATTAAGCTTTTATTCGTTTCTATTTACAACGATTTATTACGCAATAAAAATGATTCTTCACAAAGAATCTTTCATTTTACCATCATTAGAATTAACCTTCAACTTTTTTACATTTGCCTTTGTAACGACAGTTATTTCGAGCATCGCTTTGATTTATGCGATCAAAAATATTGGTTCTACAGCCACTTCTATTCTTGGCGCATCAGAACCTGTGGTTGCCGTTGCTGTAAGTGTTATGATATTTGGTGAAGATTTTTCGCTGAGTTTAGCTTTAGGAATTTTTATGATTATTCTAGGCGTGACTCTGAATGTAATTGGTGATGCATATCAACAAAAAAGATTAAATAAATCATCTTCATAAATAAGAAAAGCTACATCCTAAATGGTTTGTAGCTTTTCAATTTTAGGTAGGTTAGTTAGATTGTATGTCATTTTTTTTCACATGTATTAAAACCTAATACTGTATAAAGTGGGCAAAAACTTAATAGACTTGTTAGTATAAAAACACCTGCTATTATAAGAGCAATTATTCCTAATGTACCTGAAATAACATTCGTGAAATACAATACAACAAGAATTATTGCGATCAATAATCGAATTGATTTATCAAACGTTCCCATATTCTTTTTCATATCGATACTTTTATTATTTCAAATTTCGGGTAGCATGATAAGAAAGTCTGTACTTTTTGTCACACAAAAGAAATAATTTCAATTTTATTTCGATATAATTTTACTTTACCTTCAATTTCCAATGCTTTTAATAATCGAGAAACAACTTCTCTTGAGGTAGCTAATTCTGAAGAAATTTCTTGATGTGTAATGATGATTACTCTACTATTCAAAACTTCTGATTTCACTTTTAAATAATCAATTAATCGGCTTTCTACTTTTTTGAATGCGATGTTATCCAAAAACCAAAATCTGTTGAACGATTTTTCTCTAAATTGCCTATTTATAAGGGCTTAACGATTGTTAAAGTTTCAATTTGAAGTACTCTAACGCATTGAAATCCTTGATTTGTTGTACCAATTGTTGTACCTTAGAATCACGTTACATTCGTTTGCATCAGCAAGTTGCAAAAATATTTCACTTGTTTGCATTCGTTTAGAAAAGTAGATTTTTAATCCATAATACAATTTCCAATGGCTTCAATCAAATTAGTACTTCGCACCAACCAAGAAGATAAAACAGGACACAGTCCATTGTATATCCGATTAATCAAGGATCGTAAAACAAAATTTATAGCAACTGGAGTAAAGTTGAAAGAAAACGAATGGGATGATATCAAACAAAAAGTAAAACGCAATTATTCCAATTCAACGAGAATGAATGCTTTCTTATCTCAAAAGATTGCAGATGCAGAAGCGATGGTTGCAGATAATGAGCGTAAACGTGGAAATATCTCCGCTAAGCGATTAAAAGAAGCCATCAAAGGAAAAGATATTAAAAACTTTTTCGAGTACTCTTACGAGCGTTGTGAGCGTATTAAAGGTAGTGTATCTCCAAGAACATACAAGAATTACAAAAACTATGTAAAGAAATTCGAGGAGTTTATCGGACATAACGAAATCTATTTTGATGACATTACCGTAACAACTTTAAATGATTACGTCAATTATCTAAGCAACAAACTAAAAAACGGAAACACTACCATTCGTTATTCGTTGAACATTTTAGCGATAATGTTTAAAGATGCTATCCGAGAAGAAATCATCAGTTTAAATACCTATCCATTTGCGAGTGTCAGAATTAAGAAAGATAAAAGTACAAGACTGTTTTTAAACAAAGAACAAATCGAGCAGCTAAAAAATCACAAGAGTTCATTTGGTCAAACAGATACCTATTTCAGAGATATGTTTATTTTTAGTTGTTATGCCGGAGGATTGCGTTTTAGTGATGTCGTTACCTTACAATGGAAAAACTACGATGAAAACGAACAACGTATCAGATTAAACATTCGTAAAACAAAACGCTCACATCAATTCAAAGTAGGTCAATCTGCTTTAGAGATTTTAAACAAATACCGAAAAGAAACTTCCGAATCAGATGATTTTATATTTCCAATCATTTCAGAAGCGAATTTCTTCGAACAATCCAATGAATACCAACTAAAAGTAATTGGTAGCAAAAATGTTTTATGTGGTCAGAAATTGCGTAGAATCGGTAAAGAATTAGAATTTCCGTTCTCGTTATCATTCCATTTAAGCCGACATACATTTGCAACACAAGCCTTAGCTAACGGTATGCGTATTGAGTACGTTTCTAAACTTTTAGATCATTCAGATATCGGAACAACACAAATCTATGCGAAAATCGTCAACGAAGAATTAGACAAAGCGGTTGAGCAATACATTGAATAAGATTTACTTATTATCAAACCATTACCTAAAATAGATTTTGTAAATCAAAATATTGTACTTAATTTTGTACATAATAAAATACAAGATTATGATTATAGCAAGTGTTTCAGATTTCAGAAAAGATATTAAATCTTATTTAGATAGAGTTTCAAAGAATTTTGAAACCTTAATCATCAACAGAGGGAAAGATTCTGGTATTGTTGTAATGTCATTGGAAGAGTACAATTCTTTAATGGCAACAAATCACGAATTATCATCTCGTATCAATGAATCAAGATTAGATGCTGCCATTGAAAAATTAAAAAGTAATCAATCTTTTGAAAGAGAATTAATCGAGGAATAGATGAAATATATTTTCGTAGATGAGTCTTGGGAAGATTATTTATTTTGGCAAAAAACCGATAAGAAAAAAGTAAAGCGCATCAATGATTTACTAAAAGATATTTCGCGTACACCTTTTACTGGTATCGGGAAACCAGAGCCATTAAAACATAAATATTCAGGTTTTTGGTCACGTAGAATAGACGAAGAACATCGTTTAATTTACAAATACGAAGACGGTCAGATATTAATTGCAAAGTGTCGTTTCCATTACGATTAAATAATCCATTTTAAGATATAAATTAATATAGAATTCTGTTAGGTTGTAAAACTTAACAGAATTTTTTTTTTGCTAAAATAGTTAACGAGGAATTAGATAAAGCAGTAGGGCAATACATCGAATAAGAAAGTAAATAATGTCGTTCGCGACACCTATTGTCATTATAAAGTTTTAATTTACATTAAATTACCTTAAAATGTTTAATGACTAAAACTTAATCTACTATGGCGTATTTGATAAAAGAAGCTGTACAATTCAAAGAATTGACGAAGGTTGCTTTACACAACGTAAAGTCGGAAGAATTTGATATTATAGAGGTGCAACCTCTTACAAATGACGGGTATTGTCAAGCATTAATTGACAAAATATTTGAGATTTCTCATTCT
>NZ_JAOCFS010000036.1:0-25330 GCF_029842105.1 Empedobacter sp. GD03797 | reverse complement strand
CTTGTTGAGGAATCTCGTTCAAATTACATTTTTTTTCTTCAAATCTTTATCAATAAAAAATAATAGAATAAATCCGACAAAATAACAAAGTAAATCAATCCACGAAAAAGATGTTCCGATAATTATTCGAGCTGCTTTGTTATGTCCTAAGCCAATCATTTCTACAAAATTGAAATATTGTAAAATTTCTACTACAAAAGAAAAAAACAATGTAAAAATTGCAATGTTAATCGTTTTTGTGTTGATAAATGCTTTGATAAAATAGTAAATGAAAATCACGACTAAAATATCACCAACAAAAGGACGAATGATTTTGTCTTTGATGTACAACGCAATAATTACTTCAATCAAAAAGATAATAATTGCTATGATGAATGATTTTTTATCGAATTTGAACATTAGATTTTTAATTAATAATTTTAAAATAATCAATAAAAAATAAAGTTAAACTTCCAATAAATAATATGAAACCAACGAGATATAATATAAAATTACTAAAGTTTGTTGGTTGAATTATTTTTAATTTGATTAAACTAAGAATAATTAAAATACTTAATATTAAACTGAAAATAATCAATAAAACTATGATTAGTAAAATATTATTTTTTTCATAAATTGAGTTTACAGAAAATAAAAGAGCAATAGATAAAAAAGTAGAAATCATTAAAAAAAGTACTGCTTTGTCTTTTTTAGAATTATCACTTTTATAACTTGTAACACTGAAAAAATCTAATATAGCTTGTAAAATATCCATTCTTTTTATTTCTAATTTTTAAAAGATTCCTCCATTCGTCGGAATGACATTTACTTGACTGTCGTTGTTGTTATTGTCACTCTGAGCTTGTCGAAGAGTTTTTCTAATTATAGTAAATTATCTACATTATAATAGCTTATCCTTCGACAGGCTCTGGATGACAAGGATAACTTAGAAACTTAAAATTAATTTCTTGAAATCATCTGTTTGTAATAAATCAATAATATTGTTGATATCATCTCCAATCAAACGATCGTCTTCTAATTTTGGACAAACTGAACGAACTTTTGCGAAAACTTCTTCTAAGAATGCACTTGTTTTACGTGGTCTTCTAAATTCTAAACCTTGACAAGCATACATTAATTCGATTGCTAAAACACGTTCTACATTGTCTAAAACTTGGTTGAATTTTCGTCCAGAAATACTTCCCATCGAAACGTGATCTTCTTGCCCTAAAGAAGTCGGAATACTATCTGCCGATGCAGGGAAACACAATGTTTTGTTTTCTGTACAAAGTGCGGCTGAGGTATATTGAGGAATCATGAAACCAGAATTTAAACCAGAGCTTTCGGTTAATAATTTTGGTAAACCATATTTTCCTTCGATCAATAAATATTGACGACGATCCGAAATATTTCCTAATTCTGAAGCTGCAATTGTTGCGTAATCTAACACCATTGCTAATGGTTGTCCGTGGAAGTTTCCACCAGAAATAGCTTCTTCGTCCGAAACAACAATTGGATTATCTGTTACAGAATTTAATTCGATTTCAGCTAATTCTTGTAAATGGAAAAATGCATTTCGTGATGCGCCATGAACTTGAGGCATACAACGCAATGAATATGGATCTTGTACACGACCACATTCTGCGTGAGAGAAAGCAATTTCAGAACCTTTCAATAAATTTCGCATACGTTCTGCAACCAATAAAGTTCCTTTGAATGGACGAACTTGGTGTAATTCTTCTTCGAATGGACGAGGCGAACCTTCGTATGCTTCCAGTGATAAAGCACCCGCAACGTCAGCTAAATTCAATAAATATTCGAATTTTTCTAAGCCATTTAACGCATGAGATAATATGAATTGTGTTCCATTAATTAATCCCAAACCTTCTTTCGCAGAAAGGTGTAAAGGTTGTAAATTGTGTTTGGCTAATGCTTCTTTTGTCGAAACAATTGTATCGCCATCCCAAACTTTTCCTTCACCAATCAATGGCAAAAATAAATGTGATAAAGGCGCTAAATCTCCAGATGCTCCAACAGATCCTTTTTCTGGAACGACTGGAATAATATCTTTTTCAACCATTAATAAAATTCGTTCCACAACATCTAAAGTCACACCAGAATATCCTTTTGATAAAGCATGTGCTTTTGCAATTAACATGGTTTTAGAAATTTCTTTCTTGATTGGATTTCCAACACCAACCGCATGACTGATTAATAAATTATGTTGAAGTTGACGCGTTTCTTCTTCCGAAATTTTAGTGTCGCAAAGTGGTCCAAAACCAGTATTAATTCCATAAACTGTTTGTCCAGAAGCAACTATTTTAGCAACATTTTGTTGCGATTTTAAGATTTGTTGTTTACTCGCTTCATTAAGTTCAATTTCGATGTTTCCTTCTTTGATTCCTTTGTAATCCTCGAACGAAAGAAAATCGATACCGTAAGTTTTCTTGATCATTTTTTCGAATTTGTGATACTTCAAAGATAATCTTTTCATTGATTTGATAAAAGATAGAAATCATTTCAGATGGAATAATTGAGATTTGATAAGGTTTTATAACACTATCTTTTATAAATTTGCAGAAATTTTTATGTAATGTGTGATAAACATCTTCATGACGAAATGGGGGACGACCATATTTCAGCAAACTTAGAAACGCCTTTGAGAGCTGATGCCTTTGAGTTGTCTGCTGAAGAAAAAGTGGAAAAGATAGAAGCGGATTTCCGTAACATCATGGAAACTTTAGGCTTAGATTTAACAGATGATAGTTTGAAAGGAACGCCAAAACGTGTTGCGAAAATGTTCGTAAAAGAAATTTTTGGTGGTTTATTGCCAGAGCGTAAGCCTGGAATGTCAACTTTCGAAAATAAATATAACTACAATCAAATGTTGGTTGAAAAGGATATCGTGGTTTATTCGACTTGCGAGCATCACTTTTTACCAATTGTTGGACGTGCACATGTAGGTTACATCTCGAAAGGGAAAGTAATCGGATTGTCTAAAATGAATCGTATTGTAGAATATTATGCAAAACGTCCGCAAGTACAAGAGCGTTTGACAATGCAAATTGTGAAAGCAATGCAAGAAGCGTTAGGTACAGATGATGTAGCATGTATTATTGATGCGAAACATTTGTGTGTGAATTCGCGCGGAATCAAAGACATCGAATCAAGTACAGTTACTGCCGAATATGGTGGAGCTTTTAAAGACAATGAGCAATTAAGAAAAGAGTTTATTTCGTACATCGGAATGAAAACTACTTTCAATGTTTAAAATATAAATCCTATAAAATGGTAAAAGAAAATCAATTAAAATTACATAATTCCTTAACGGGACAGAAAGAAACGTTCGAACCAATTAATCAAGATAATGTTGGAATGTATGTTTGTGGACCTACCGTTTACAGTAATGTGCATCTTGGGAATGTGCGTACGTTTATGTCATTTGATATGATTTATCGTTACCTAAAATTTTTGGGTTACAAAGTTCGTTATGTTCGTAATATTACGGATGCTGGGCATTTAACAGATGACGGAAATGTAGAAAATGATCGTTTTGTAAAACAATCTAAATTAGAGAAATTAGAACCAATGGAAATCGTACAGAAATATACGGTTGATTTTCATAAAGTTTTAGAGAAATTTAATTTATTACCTCCAACAATCGAGCCTACAGCGACAGGTCATATTTTAGAACAAATTGCTTTAGCGGAGAAATTAATTGATTTAGGATTTGCTTATGAAGTAAACGGATCAGTTTATTTTGATGTAGAAGCTTACAACAAAAAAGGACTTGATTATGGTGAATTGAGTAACCGTAACATCGAAGAATTAATCAATAATACAAGAGATTTAGACGGGCAAGGAGAGAAGAAAAATCCAGTTGATTTTGCACTTTGGAAAAACGCTTCGCCTGCTCACATTATGCGTTGGGCTTCACCTTGGGGTGATGGTTTTCCTGGTTGGCACTTAGAATGTACAGTGATGAGTACAAAATATCTTGGAGATTATTTCGATATTCATGGAGGTGGAATGGATCTTAAATTCCCTCACCACGAATGTGAAATTGCGCAAGCAAAAGGTTCTAACGGTCACGAACCAGTAAAATATTGGATGCATGCAAATATGTTGACGATGAATGGTCAGCGTATGAGTAAATCGACAGGAAATTACATTTTGCCAATGCAATTAGTGAATGGTGAAAATGATTTCTTCGAAAAACCATTTCATCCAGCTGTTGTACGTTTTTGTTTCTTACAAGCGCATTATCGCAGTGTTTTAGATATTTCGAATGATGCAATGTTAGCTTCAGAAAAAGGATATAATCGTTTGGTTGAAGCATTAAAAACATTAGAAACAATTACACCAAAGAAAACTTCTACCGTTAATATTGATGAATTAGAAGCGAAATTATACACTGCAATGGATGATGATTTCAATACACCAATATTGATCGCTCATTTATTTGATGCAGTAAAAATGATTAATTCAATCAAAGATAGTTTTGAGAATATTACAGCAGAAGATTTAGAGCGCTTAAAGGCGATTATGAATGGTTTTGTTCATGATGTTTTAGGTTTGGATACAGAAGCTGCAAACGAAAGTTCTGACAAATTAGATGGTGTAGTAAAAATGCTAATCGAAATGCGTAATCAGGCACGTGTGGATAAAAATTGGGCTTTATCAGATCAGATTCGTGATCAATTAAGTGTATTAGGTATCCAACTAAAAGATGGCGCTGACGGAACAACTTTCACTTTTTAAGAAAGATTTATAAAATATTTAACCCACTTAGAAATAAGTGGGTTTTTTCATTATACATTATTTTATTTAACAATTTATTTAGATATTTTAAGTTTTTTTCTCATATTTGTAATAATTAGCACTAAAAATTAACACAATATGAGGAGAAGATTTACTTCTTTGGGCATTCTATCAATGTTTTTGATGGGAAGTTTGGCTTATGCCCAAGTTAAAGGAGTCTTAAAAGACTCGAATGGTTTTCCAATGGATGAAGTTGAGGTGATTGTTACAAGAACAGGCGCTTCAGTATTCACTGATGTGGAAGGAAATTTTAATGTAGACGCCAAAGTTGGTGATATATTAAAAATTATTGACTCTAATGGAGAAGAAAAAACGATAAAAGTTACTTCTACAACATTGGGAGATGTGAAGTTTATTACAAAAGCATCTAGTAGTATTGAATTAAATACTGTTACTTTAGTAGGAGGAATCAAGATGGATGCAGCTCAAAAAATTGGAGCTTATGATATTGTAAAAAAAGAAGATTTTGAATTAGCTCCAACTGCTTCAATAGATGAAGTGTTGAATGGACGAGTATCTGGGCTTGTTTTTTCTACTAACTCTGGAGATCCTGGATCTACAAATATTATTACAATTAGAGGGGTAGGTTCTTTGATTGGAACGCCTAATCCCTTATATGTAATTGATGGGATTGTTGTAGGTAAAGGTTCAGATAATGCAGGTTTAATGGAATCATGGAATCCATTAGCAGCTATTGATCCTAATATGATAGAATCTGTTGCAGTTTTGAAGGATGCTTCAGCTACAGCTCTGTATGGAGCACGGGGAGCAAATGGAGTTATTGTTGTAACTACAAAAAGGGGAAAATATAATCAAAAGACAAGATTTAATATAGGTACTGATATGGCATTTCAGTCTATTGCTTATGATAAGCAAGAATGGATGAGTGCTTCTGAATATATTAAGTGGGGAGGATTGATGGAATATAATTCAGGATCATTTACTTCGATGGATGATGCTGTAAAGGCTTTTTCAACTCTTGTTAGTTATGATGGAGTGACAGATGAAAATTGGCAGAAACGTGTTCAACGTAATACAGCTTCTGTTAAGACTTATAATTTTGCAATGACAGGAGGAGGAGAGAATACTTCTTATAGATTTGGAGCTTCTTATTACGAGAATAATCCTTTGATTTTAAATTCATATTTTGATAGAATGAGTTTAAGTACTGCAATTGATCATAAAATAGAAGATAAATTTACTTTTGGATTAAATGTTAATTATACAAATGTTAAACGAAATTCTATAGATGATGGTGGAGCTTATAGAAATCCTTGGTTAACGAATTGGTATATATCTCCAATTTATCCAGCATATAATGCAGATGGTACTTATAATCAAGATAATTTAGGACCTAGTAATAGTAATTTTAATCCTCTAGCTATTCAGGAGATGGATTTTACTAAAGGTCGTATTGAAACTTTTTTAGGATCCGTTAATGGAGAGTGGCAGTTTGCTAAAGATTTCTATTTGTATTCTTTATTTGGAGCACAAAGTCAGAAATTAGAAGAGAAAATGTACTGGGATCCTCGTATTGCAGATGGATTAACATATGGAGGAGTAGTTCAGCAATCCTTTACAAATATTTTTGATTGGAACTGGCAAAATTCTGTTAGTTTTAGAAAAAAAGTGAATGATAGACATGATATTCAAGCCTATGTAGGAATGGAGTATCAAGAGCATAATTATACAATTTCGTCAGCATCTGTAGGTAAATTATCAGAACCTAGACCTTTTTTAACATATGGAACAGAAAGAAGAAGTGCAGATGAAGATGTATTAAAATGGACTCAAATCTCGTACTTTTCAAGATTAAATTATATTTTGGATGGGAAGTATACATTTTCTGCTCAGTTAAGAAGAGATTCAAATTCGACATTAGGAAAGTTTAAAAAATCTGGAGTATTTTGGTCTGTAGGAGGGGCTTGGAATGTAACAAAAGACTGGGATTCATCACCCTTTAGTAAGTTGATTTTAAGAGCGAATTATGGTGAAATAGGGAATATTCCATATGCGGACTCATGGGGAAGTGTGTATAATTCATTGAATTTGTTAGGAATAAGTAGTTATACAGGAGATGATGCTACAATTTATTTAAGTAATGCTAAGAATGATAATTTAGCTTGGGAAGTAAGTAAACAGTTTAATGTAGGTCTAGATTTTGGTTTTATTAAAGATAAATTAACACTTTCAGTAGATGCTTATCAAAGAAAAACAGCATCTGCTATATATACTACTCCAATAGCACCTCAAAATGGAAGTCCAGGAAGTTTTTTGACTAATATTGGAGAAATAACGAATAGAGGAGTTGAGTTGAGTTTTAATTATTTACCTGTAAATGGAGAACATTTTAGATGGAATATTTATGGAAATGCTTCTTATAATAAAAATAAAGTTACAAAACTTGCAAATCCTGATCAAATAGATAGATCGAGTTTAAGAGCTCTTAGTGTAGGTAAAGAATACTTACAATATTATACATATGAATGGGCTGGAGTAGATGAAGCAACAGGGTATGGAACTATCTGGAAGGATGAATCAAGAACTGAAAAAGTTATTTTAGATAATGCTAGTAAATATAGTCAAGCAAGTAGAATTTGGCAAAAAGATTCTCCATTTCCAAAATATTTAGCAAGTTTAAAAAATGATTTCACATATAAAGGCTTTACTCTTTCTGTATTCTTTACAGGACAGTTCAAGTTTTCTGTCATGAATCGTTGGCAGAATTATGTTACAAGTGATGGTAATAGCATTTATTATAATCAAACTAAAGATGTTTTATATAACTCTTGGACAGAAACAAATACAAAAGCAGATAATCCAAAACAAATGTTATTCAACACAACAGGATCTTATGAGCCTTCTACTCGTTGGTTGAGAAAAGGAGATCATATTCGATTAAAAGATATAAAATTTGCATATAGTTTTAATGATCTCTTTAAGAAAAGTACGGGTATAGATAATTTCACAATTTATGCAAAAGGAACAAACTTATGGATTTATGTTTTTGATAAAGACTTAACTTTTGATCCTGAGTCTAATTCAAATGCAGCAGGAGGTGCTTATGGAAAGGGAATGTATGATTACACATCTCCTATTATGAAAAGTGTATCATTAGGTATTTCTATTGACTTTTAAAAAATAAAAAAATGAAAAAACATATTTATAGATTATTATTTATTGTACCTATTCTATTGAGTTCTTGTAGTGAGGATAGACTTGATCTTATACCTGAGGTAGGGGACGTCTATGATGGTAATTTAAAGAACGAAGATCAAATGGCTCAGGTTGTGCAAGGTATTTATCCAAAATTAGGTAGTGGATCTAATTTTGGAGCAGATATTTTAATACAAGGAGAACTGTTATCAGATAATATTTTTGTATCGAATGCTGCAGGAGATATAGCCTATGTTAATACTGCTGCTTTTGCGTGGCATTCAGGTAATTCTCCATTTGGACAATATAGAGGTTTATATGAAGTCGTTCAGCAAGCCAATTTAGTATTGAATGATACAAATGTTCCGATAAATGATAATGTCTTAAGTTTGAAAGGAGAGGCTAAAATAGCAAGAGCATTAGCAATGTTCTACCTTGTACAAGGTTTTTCTCCAAACCCTACATCTGGTGTTAATCAAGAATATGGTATTCCTATTAAAAACGATATTTACGATCCTCAAAAAACAGTTGGTAGGTCAACTATCGATGAAGTATATGATTTTATTATTAGAGATTTAACCGAAGGAATTGAAGGGATGGCTAATTCAAGTCGTCAGGATAAAATTTATTTAAGTGCAACTGCAGGAAAGTATTTGTTGTCTAAAGTATATTTAACTAGAGGTAAGTCTGGAGACTATCAAAAATCAATTGATTTAGTTGATGATATTTTAAAGTCATCATCAAATTTTTCAATGATAGAAGCTAGTGGTTTAGTTAATTATTTTACTTCAAAAGAAATAAGTTTGTTAGAAAATCAACCAGAAACAATTTTTGAAATTTCTCAAACATCTATATCTAATTTAGGAATTAATACTCATCCTGGTCAGTATTATACCTTCAATGCATCTAAAAGAAGGTTGATGATGAGAACATCTTTATACAATACTATGAATAGTACTAAAGATGTACGACTTTCTTTGTTTCAAACAGCTCAAGCTCCTACTGTAGATGATCCAAAAGGTGTTTGGTTAAAAAAGGTTCCTCAGTCAACATCTGAAGGGGCTAATACAGCAAATGTAAAAGTATTTCGTATGACTGAACTATTATTCATTAAAATGGAAGCGCTAGCGAAGTTAGGAAGAAAGTCTGAAGCATTAACTTTATTAAACGAGTTTGCATTAACAAGAAAAAGTTCAGTTTATAAAGGAGATGATATTATTACTGATATTTTAACTGAGAAACAAAAAGAATTTATTGGAGAAGGACTGAGGTTTTATGATTTAAAAAGAAATAATTTGCCTATTGTTAAAACTTCAAATTGTAATGGAAATATTTGCGAAGTTTCTGCAAATGATAAGTTGTTTGTTTTTCCTATTCCAATTGGAGAATTAGATAGAGCTCCTGAGATGAAGCAATATCCAGGTTGGTAATAAACTAACGAATTAAACATTTTTATAACATTTGCCCACTTAGAAATAAGTGGGTTTTTTTGTATCTCTCAATTTTAGATTACTTTTGTAAGGATTTATTCAACAGGATGAAAAAAACAATCATTGGTTTATTTTTATTAGGAGCTATTGTAGCGCAGGCTCAAGAGGATTCGATAAAAGTTTTAAAACCATTAAAAGGATCATCAACAAATGATTCGGTTACATATTATAAAACCAAAATTGACGATTATAAGTTTTGGACAAATGGTAGAAAACCAGAAGTATTGGATACGACATTAAGTATCAAAAACTATTATAATCAAAATTTTATTCGTAAAGATGCGTTCGGAAAATTATTTTTCCCGAATGTTGGAGGTGTAGTGGTGGATTTGGAGTATCAAAATACACCATTCAATCCTTCGATGTTACCAACTGGTAAAAAATACAACTATTATTACGCAAATGATATCAAATATTATGATGTCAAAACGCCATATACTGAGTTTATTTACGAGAATGGGGTAAAAGAAGGTAACTTTCTGTCTTCGACATTTTCGCATAATATCAACAAGCAATTCAATTATACGTTTCATTATCGTGGATTAATTTCCGAAGGTCGTTATAAACATGAAAAAGCGCAGAATAATACCTTTGTTTTTTCATCAAATTATAAAACAAAGTCAGAACGTTTTAAATTGTGGTGGAATTATGCAGCACAAAATCTGAAAAATAATGAAAACGGTGGAATAGAGGATATCAACGATTTTATTTTGCAAGATGATCGCAGAATGACGAATGTTCGTAATATTCCGGTGAATTCGCAAACAGCAAAATCTGAGTTTGATGCGCGTCGAATTGAATTGAATGCTTCGTACGGAATCTTAAAAAAGATGAATGAAAAAGATTCGACTTTTTATAATCCAATCGAATTGAAGAATAAATTTTCGTACGAAAAGCAAAAATATCGCTACGAGGATACGTCACCAAATGGAACTTTATATTCTACGCCGATTATAACTGGAATGGATTATAGAAGTAAAAAGAGTTTTACAGATTTATCCAATACGACAACTGCTGGTTTTCAATGGACAGATCGTGTGAAGATAGAGGCTGGTGTTAAATTCCAAAATTTACGCGTTTTTGCTGATCAAGCCATGACGATTGTTGCAGTTCCAAAGCAAATAGAGGAAAATCTTTTTGGAGTTGTTGGAAAAGTGGATTTTGATTGGAATGAAAAATTGAAACTTTACGGAAATGTTGAATATTTGCAATCAGATAATTACAAAAGTGTTTATAATGTAGATGCAGTATTAGATGTGACGCCGATAGAAGGTTATACATTGAGCGCAGGAGCGGTTATTCAGTCAAAACTTCCTTCGTTGAATGCGGTTTATAATCAAAGTTTCTTTAATAATTTTAATTACGTTAATCAATTTGAAACTGAAAATGTTCAAAATTTATTTGCAAAATTAAAGTTAGATAAAGTCAACACGACGTTAGAAGCCTCAATTTATAATATTGACAATAAAGTGTATTTGAATGATATTTTGAATTATGAGCAATTGGCGGATAATATCAATTATTTCAAGATAAAAGGTGAAAATCATTTACGTTTCGGAAAGATTAATTTAGTTTCGACAGCGCAATATCAAAAAGTAACGAAAAACGAAGAGTATATGCCTTTGCCAGATTTCTTGATTCGTGAAACATTGTATTGGCAAGGAGAATTATTCAACAAGAATGCTCAACTGCAAGCTGGTATTAATGCAACATATTTTACAAAATATAATGGTCTGCGTTACATCCCGATTCTGAACGAATTTGCATTGCAAGATCCAGCAAGTATACAAGAGATTGGAGGTTATCCTATTTTGGATGTTTTTATCAATTTCAAGGTTCGTAATATGCGTTTTTACATTCGTGGTGAGCATATCAATGCATCGTTTACAAAACAACCTGATTATTTTGCAGCGCCAAATGTTCCGTACCGAGATTTCAAGTTTCAACTTGGCTTGAAATGGAATATTTTTAGTTAAAAAAAAATACATATTATATAGAAAAACGATTTCATGATGAGGTCGTTTTTTCTGTCTAAAATCATTTGTGTAGAATAATTCTAAATAACTATTTTTAGAAAAATTTTATACATGAAAAAATTCCTACTTTTATTTTGTTTGATTTTCTCTCAAATCGGTTTTTCGCAAGAAAAATTATCAATTGCTGAAATCCAAAAAATAAATTCTAAAATCTTAAATACTGAACGAGAAATTTGGGTGAATCTTCCCGAATCATATAATAATTCTAAACTTGAAAAAGTAAATTATCCTGTGATTTATGTGTTAGATGCCGAATCTAATTTTACGTTTTTAACAGGCGTAGTTTCTAAATTTCAATCTGGTTTTTATCCAGAAATGTCTGAATCGATCATTGTCGGAATTACGAATAAAAATGGTGATCGAACAAAAGATTTTACACATGTAAATGATGTTAATTTTCTGAATTTTATTCAAAATGAATTGTTTCCTTTTATGCAGAAAAATTATCGTGTGAATGATTTTCGTTTGTTAATTGGACATTCTTTAGGTGGATATTTTGCGTTGAAAACCTTGTACAACCATCCCAAAACTTTCAATGGATATGTTGCGCACGATCCAAGTGTTTGGTTTAATGACAAAGAATTATTGAATCTTTATCAAAATTTAGAAAATCATTCTTTCGAGAATCGATTCTTCATGATAACACAAGTTGGTGAAAGTCAAAATGCAGATCATTTACGAGACCATTATCAAAGTATAAAAAAGGTGGACGAACGTTTGAAATCATCAAAGAATAAATCATTGAATTATCATTACAAACAATATATTGACGAAGAACATGGTTCGGTTCCGATGATTGGCTCGATTGATTATTTGCGTTGGCAGTTTGATGGTTATCGTGTGAATATTAAAGAGATTCCGAATCAACCAAATTTGGTGAAGGATTCTTTTGAAACGATTTCTAGAAAATTGAATTATTCTTTTCAACCAACAGAAACGTATATCAATAATGTTGCAAATTATCTGGTAAAACAAAAGAAAAATGATTTAGCAAAACAGTTTTTTGAACAAAATGTGAAAAATTTTCCTGAAAGTTTACAAGCAAAAGAAGAGTTAGAAAAATTCTTAAATCTATAATAATTTGTTTTTTTGGTTATTTATTTATAGTTTTAGAATATTGATCAATACTAATTATTAAAAAATGATAATTCTGAAATTACATCATTAATTGATGATTGTTATTACTATGAGTATGAGGAAGAGTCATTTACTCTTTATTCTGATGGTAGTTGGGAATATGAATACTACTTTGAATCAGGTATATACTGTGATTAATTAGTTTAATCTACTAATAGTTTTAAGGGCCTTTAATAAAAAACAATGAAAATGTATACAGTATTAGTTATTTTAACGTTAATGAACGGATGTTCAGATAAGAAAGCTTTAACAGAAAATGAATTAAATTCAAATAGTATTTCTACTAATGAAATTAAAATGAAAAATGATAAACAAAATATTGGGATTATCAAAAATTCTTATACAATAGAATATGTAGAAACAGTAAAAATAGATGAGGCCAAGGTTGCACAATTACCAGTGCATGCACAGCAAATGATAAAAGATAGACTGTCTAAGCCAAGATACAGTGTTTTGGAAACAAATGGAAATGAATCTATTTATAAGACTTTAGCAACTGAAGATGATAAAAACAATAACCAAGTAGAAAATACGAACGGAAACAAAAGAATTGTAAAAAACACGACCATTTCATTTGTAAGTGATGTATTTTATAAAAATTTGGAAACATCAACTATCTATAAAACAACTGAAATAAAAGGCGAAAAACTTACAGTAATGCAAAAGAGTGATTTGCAAAATTTATGGAAAATTACCAATGAAACAAAATCAGTTGGAGGATATACTGCCCAAAAAGCGACTTTGGATGACCCTAAATTAGGACAAGTTACGGCATGGTATCTTTCTGAGATAGCAATAACAGATGGGCCTGAAATTTTTAATGGTTTACCAGGATTAATAGTAGAAGTAGAAACAGATAAGAAATACATTACTTTAAAATCTATTAATAAAGCAGAAAAAGAAATACAGCTTCCATCATTTTCTAATGTCTTAACGACGCAAGAGTATTCAAAGAAAATGGAAGAACTGAAGCAGTCTTCTATTTCATCAAAAATAGAAAATTCGTCAGGTGTAAAAACAAATAGAATCGTTATTAAAAGTGAATAAAAATAGATGAAAAAAATAGTTTATTTTAAGTTCTTTTTTTTCATCAGTTCGTTACTATTTGCTCAAAATTTGTCTATAAATGGTTATGTAAAAGATAATAACTCCGAACCACTACATAATGCAGTGGTTCAGTTATTTTTAGACGATACGTTTAAAGGTTTTAAAAAAACAAATAGTCAAGGTTTTTTTAATTTTATCAATTTAGAAAAAGGAGTATATACACTAAAAGTTAATGTGCTTAATTATTCTCAATATCAAGAAAATATCGAACTAAATGAAGGTAAATCTATCGAAATATTTTTATCAGAAGAACTTGTTAAATTAGAAGAAGTAATTATTAACAACAAAAGCTTTGGTAAAGTAAAAGAAGATACTATACAATATAATTTAGCAGCAATAAGAACTGGTAATGAAAGAACTTTAGGCGACTTAATAGAAAAGTTGCCTGGATTGCAAATTGATGAAAATGGCGTAGTATATTATCAAGGTAAAAAAATGGATAATATTTTGATTGATGGTGCAGAATTTTTTGGAAACAAACATCAATTAGCAACAAAGAATATTACCGATGAAATGATAGAAGGTATTGATTTGATTTCTAATTACCAACCTAATGATATATTAAAAAGCTTTAGTTCTGGAGGAAAAAAAGTATTAAATATTAAACTAAAAGAAAATTATCAAAATACAATATCTGGGAACGCTTCTTTTGCGTTAGGTAATGATTTTAATACAAATAATAGAATAAACTTATTCAATTTCAATAAAAAAGGCAATATCGCTTTTATCAATCATTACAATACAATAGGAGAAGTCGCTATGACGATGGAAGATTATTTTGAGTTGAACCAAACCATTAAAAGAAATGGTAATGGTGTGTCTAAAATAGATGAAAAGGATATTCCCAGTTTTCTTAGAGAACAACGGAATTTTTATGATCGTAAAAACTTCTTTTCATCACTAAATTATAATCAGAAAATTAACGACAAATTATTAATTAAAAATTATACTTTATTTGATTTTAATACTTCGATTAAAAGACAAGATACATACAAAAATTATGGGATTTTCAAATTAAATGAAATTCAGCAAATTGATGAAAAACCCTATTTTGTTCAAAATGTATTCAATTTGGATTGGAAAATTAACAAAAATAATTACGTAGTATTAGATTCAAAATTTGATTATACTCAAAACACAATAGATTCTGATATTAATCAAAATTTATATTCTGAAAATAGTAAAGAACAAAATTTTATTCAGAAATTAAATTGGTTTAATGTTTTAAATGATAATTTATTGGGAGAATTGACATTAGATTTTAATTCTCAAACAAAAAATTATCTAATAACAGAACAAGAAGAAATTAATACGAACCAATCAAAATTTAATCTTTATAAAATCGGGTACTCAGTAAAATCTTCAAAAAATAAATTTACATATAATTATTATACCAATACATCATTACAAAATTATAATTTATCAACCTTAATAAATCAAAAAAATAAAGAAGAAAATAGATTGTTTAATGCAGTAATAGGAGGTGTGTTTAGTTATTTATACAATAAAAATCTTTTAATATCTTCAAGTTTAATTGTTAATTACTATAATTCTAATCAAAAATCATTAGAACAAAATTTTAGTATTTCTCCAGTAGTATCTCTTGCATATACATTAAATAAAGGAGGAAAATTAACCTTAAAGTATTCCTATTTAGATGCCGGAATTCCAACTTTAGATTTTCTAAATACCTACGAAAGAAGAGTAGATTATTTAACAATATTAGACCAATCATCAATAGACGAACTATTTATAAAAAGAACAAACAGTGTGTCGATAAATTATTTAAAACTAAATCTAAGTAAAGGAAGAACATTTTTTGTAAATGTAAGTTATGATCAAAATAAAAATGATATAGCTGAAGATATACGTTATCAAAATAATTTAATTTACAAAGCGTTTTTTAAGGCAGAACAAACAGATAATTTGTTACTTTTTATTAATTATGATTATATTTTTAATAAAATTCCCATAGCTTTTAAAGCGAATGGAATTCTTAATTATACAGAAAATGTTCAGAAAATTAATAATGAATTAAATAATCTTTATTCAACTAATTTTAATCTAAAAACTAATTTTACATCAAGATTTAAGTCAAATTTACAAGTTTATTATAAAAACACATTCCAAGTGTTTGTTAATGATAATAAGAAAATTGATAGACAAAATATATTTACTATAAAAAATGATTTTGGAGTTACTTACAATTACAAGAATGCTAAAATTAAAGTAGGAGTTTTAAATGATAATCAAATTATTAAAAATATAGAAGTAATAAAAAATACAAACTGGAACTTTTACACTGAAATTGATTATAAATTAAAAAATTTTGATCTATTTATTCAAGGATTTAATTTTATTAATCTTAATCAAAATTCTATGTTAAAAAATATTTCTACAACAGATTATCAAGGTTACGTAAATCTTAAAACTTTATCTGGATATTTAATGGGAGGTATAAGATTTAATTTATAAAAGACTATTTTTAGTAGAATTATCATCAACTTGGTATAAGCAAAGAATAATTTCTATCTTAGTAAAAACAATCTTCATGAAACGATTTATTATCTTATCAACCTTTATATCATCTACAGTTTTTGCGCAAGAATTACACTTAGATCAAGCCAAAAAAATATTTGAATTACCAACGCATTGTATTTCTGTAGAATACCCGAATAAATTAGGAAATGTTTTGGGAAGTGATGCAGATCTTAAAACGCCAAAGCAATTGCGTCCAATTTTTTATGGTTGTTTTGATTGGCATTCGTCTGTGCATGGATTTTGGTCGATTGTGAAATTGATGAAAAATTTTCCTGAATTGGATCAAAATAATCAGGTTAGAAATGAGTTAAATCAATTGATTACAGCAGAAAATGTTGCGGTTGAAATGGCCTTTTTCAATGATAAAAATAACAAGAATTTCGAGCGTACTTATGGTTGGGCTTGGTTGTTACAATTGCAAATGGAATTGAATCATTGGCAAGATAAAGATGCGCAAGTTTGGGCAAAAAATATGAAACCTTTGAGTGATTTGATTATTGTTCGATACAAAGAATATTTGCCGAAATTAGTTTATCCAATTCGTACAGGTACGCATGATAACACAGCTTTTGGTTTGAGCTTAGCGATAGATTATGCACGTTCTGTGAATGATAAAACATTCGAAAAAGTGATTATTGATAATGCTAATCGTCTTTATTTAAAAGATAAAAGTTGCAATATTGCTTTCGAACCAAGTGGATCAGATTTTCTTTCTGCTTGTTTGGAAGAAGCTTTGTTGATGTCTAAAATTCATCCGCATGATGAATATAAAAAATGGCTGAAAGGATTTTTGCCTCAGTTACAAAAAAAGAATTTTGACTTGAAACCTGGTGTAGTTTCGGATCGTACAGATGGACATTTGGTGCATTTGGATGGATTGAATTTTAGTCGTGCAACGGCTTTGTATCAAATCGAACATAAATTGCCAGAGTTAAAACATTTGAATAAAATTGCGCAAAATCATCTCAATTATTCCTTAAATAATATTACAAATGACGATTATATGGGAAGTCATTGGTTGGGAACTTTTGCACTTTATGCGCTGAAAACGAAGCATGAAACAGAAAAATAGTTACGAATAATCTTTCTTAATCTAGTTTAAGATTTTTGAAGAAGCATTAATTTAGTTTTGTCGTATATAATAATTTATACTTATGACAAAACAAGGACTTCCTCAGCTTTTTTTAAGAATAGCTTTGGCTTTTTCCATGCTTTCAGCAGTTGCTGACCGTTTTGGAATTTGGACTGAAAACGTGTCTTGGGGGAATTGGGCATCTTTTGAAGATTATACTCGTACGTTAACTTTTTTTCTTCCAAAATATTTAAGTGAATTAGGAGCCTATGGTGCGACATTTTTAGAAATTCTATTTTCTATTTTATTATTAATAGGATTTAAAACAAGGATTACAGCACTAGGTACATTTTTACTTTTAACAATTTTTGCATTAGCTATGTCTATTGCCTTTGGTGTAAAAGCTACTTTTGATTATTCTGTTTGGACAAGTGCGACAGCAGCACTTTTACTTGCTGTACAATCTCAGTATTTATTTAGTATTGATCAATTAATGATTAATAAAAATGTTGTAGATTGAAAATTAGCTAATAATAGGGATTTTATAACGATAGAATTGAATCTAAATTTGTTTCAAACAAAACTAATACGAAACATTAAATTTTAATTCTATGAAAAAATATTTTTATATCGTCATCGCAATTTTAGGTCTTGCAGCATTCGGATTTAGTCAATATTCGAAAAGTCAATTAGAAGATCAATTGGCTAAAACTGGGAAATGCGTAGAAGGTGTTGTTGTGGAAACTAGCGGAACATTTAAACGTCCGAAAGCAACGATACAATATCCTGTAAATGATGAAGTTTATGAAGTTACTTTACGATCTAGAGCAGATGTGGATGAAGTTGTATTGATGAAATATGATACGCTGAATCCAGAAGAAGTGTTGCTTGTAGATAATTGTAATTAATTATAGTCTCAAGTTTAAATGAAAAATCCACCAAGTTTTTTGGTGGATTTTTTTATATTAATGAATTATTTCTAACGATTAAATTTCTTCTAATGTTGGAATAAATTCTTTTTCGATTTCTTCGAAAGTTTGCATCAAATCAACAAGATTATCTTGTGTGACTAATTTTGTACGATAAGGTTTGAAATTTGGAATTCCTTTGAAATAATTGGTATAATGCATACGCGTTTCCAAAATTCCAGTACGTTCACCTTTCCAGTCAATCGCCCAATTTAAATGGTTTTTAGCCGCTTCCATTCGTTCTACGATTGTTGGTTCTGGTAACAATTCACCTGTTTCTCGATAATGTTTAATTTGCTCGAAAATCCAAGGATAACCAATCGCTGCACGACCAATCATCACACCATCTACACCGTATTTTTCTTTGTATTCAATCGCTTTTTGCGGCGAATCAATATCTCCATTTCCAAAAATCGGAATCTCAATATTTGGGTTCGCTTTCACTTTTGCAATCGGTTCCCAATTTGCTTGTCCTTTATACATCTGCGTACGCGTACGTCCGTGAATTGACAATGCTTTGATACCTGTTTCTTGCAAACGTTCTGCAACTTCATAAATGTTAATTGAGTCAGAATCCCAACCCAAACGTGTTTTTACAGTAACTGGTAAATGTGTACTTTCAACAACAGATTTTGTCAAACGTACCATCAAATCTATATCTTTTAAAACACCAGCTCCTGCGCCTTTACAAACTACTTTTTTTACGGGACATCCAAAGTTAATATCAACAATATCTGGTTGAACAGTTTCAACAATTTTAGCTGACATCGCCATTGCCTCTTCATCTCCACCAAAAATTTGAATACCAATTGGACGTTCGTAATCAAAAATATCTAATTTTTGACGACTTTTTATTGCATCACGAATCAATCCTTCAGAAGAAATAAACTCTGTATACATCAAGTCTGCACCATGCATTTTGCATAGGCGACGAAATGGCGGATCACTCACATCTTCCATTGGTGCAAGCAATAAAGGGAAGTCTGGTAATTCTATGTTTCCTATCTTTACCACGAAATAATTTTTTGCAAAATTACATAAAACTTATGAAAGAAGAACGAAAGACCGAAGGTGTAAATCAATATTTAAAGTTTTCTGGGATGGGAATACAGATGGCGGTAACGATTGCGTTATTTGCTTGGTTAGGAACTTTTTTGGATAAAAAAATGGAAACAGACAAGCCATTATGGACGGCTGGCTTATCTTTGCTGGGAGTTTTTGCAGGATTATATTTGATGTTGAAGCAATTACCGAAAAAATAATTTTAATGATTAAGAAATTTATTCTTTTAGCACTTTCTTTTATTGCAATGGTAGCAATTTTTTGTGGTATTCATTACGCAATTGTTGTGCATTATAATTTTAGCGAAAATCCGCTAATTGTTCCAAAAATGTATTTAATAATTGGATTAATTACGTTAATAATTTTGCAAGTTGGATGTTTTGTGAAGATAAAGTTTCCAGAATATGTTGGTTTTGCCTTTATGGGAGGGATGATAGCGAAGATGGCAATTGTATTAGCATTGATTGTTGTGAATGAACAAATTAAATCAAATGTTGTGCAATTAATTATAAGTTATTTTGTAATTTTGCTAGCCGAAGTTTTAGTGTTTATTCGCTTAATTAATTTAAAGTTAAAAAAAGTTTAATGATTTTTAGCATTTGACTTTGGTAAGTGGTTAATTTACTATAATTTTGCACGCAATTTAGAAACAAAGGAATTATACATGAAATTTTCAGCGTTATTAGCGTTTTTATTACTTTTCAATTTCGGATTCGCCTCTACAGCGGTTCCGCACGAAAGTCTTCCAAAAACGTTTGAGGAGTTAATTAAAAGTGAGCAAGTAAAAAGTCAAGAGGAAGCTGCTAAAGTGAAATCTGGCGAATCTACATTTAACCCAGTGCCAGGTATCATGCACCACATTGCAGATGCACACGATTGGCATTTATGGGGAGAAGGAGAAAAAAGTGTAGGAGTTGCATTACCTGTTATTTTATGGGATAATGGTTTACAAGTTTTTATGTCTTCTAAATTTCACCACAACGAAGCGGTTGTTGAAAGTAACGGAAACTACTACATCAACTACCACGAAAAAATCTACAAAACAGATGCGCAAGGTACAATCAAACCTCACGTAGACGAAAAAGGAGCTATTCATTTAGAAAATGAAAAACCATTAGATTTTTCTATTACGAAAAACGTAACATCAATGTTAATCTCTTTCGTGATTTTAATCTTAGTTTTCTTTGCAGTTGCATCAAACTACAAAAAAGGAAATATGGTACCAAAAGGTATTGCAGGATTCATCGAGCCAATTATTATTTTTGTTCGTGATGAAGTAGCAATTCCAAATATTGGTGAGAAAAAATACGCGAAATTTATGCCTTATTTATTAACGTTATTTTTCTTCATTTGGATCAACAATTTATTAGGATTGTTACCAGGTGCAGCTAACGTTACAGGTAATATCGCAGTTACATTTGTATTAGCATTAATCGCATTAATCGTAATTAATTTCTCAGGAAACAAAGGTTACTGGGGACATATGTTATGGATGCCAGGTGTACCGGTTCCAGTAAAATTGATCTTAGCTCCAATTGAGTTAATCGGGATTATTACAAAACCTTTCGCCTTAATGATTCGTTTATTTGCGAACATTACAGCAGGTCACATCATCATTATGTCGTTAATTTCGTTAATCTTTATTTTCCAAACAGAAGCTATGGCAGGTGGATCTATTCCATTAGCGTTATTCATCTACTGTTTAGAGTTATTAGTAGCGGCATTACAAGCGTTCGTATTTACAATGTTAGTTTCGTTATTCATCGGAACAGCAGTAGCAGAACACGATCATCATTAAGAATAGAATATAAAAAACAATAAAATAATTTTTTAATAATTAAATACAATTATCATGACAGGAAGTATTGCAGCAATCGGAGCTGGTTTAGCAGTTTTAGGAGTTGGTTTAGGTATCGGTAAAATCGGTGGATCAGCTATGGAAGGAATCGCTAGACAACCAGAAGCGGCTTCAAAAATTCAAACAGCTATGATTATCGCAGCAGCCTTAATCGAGGGTGCAGGTTTATTCGGTATCGTAGTTGCGTTATTAGGTAACGGATAATATTTGAATTAAAAATTAGCTTCAATAACGGTTGGTTGTTGAAGCTAATTCATTAAAAAATTAATTAGTAAAAAATAAAATTTAATACATACACACAATGGATTTAATTACACCTTCAGTTGGTCTTATTTTTTGGACTGCGGTCGTATTTATCATCTTATTAGTATTGTTAAGATCATTAGCTTGGAAACCAATTTTATCTGCAGTTAAAGAAAGAGAACAATCTATCGAGGATGCATTAAACGCAGCTAAAAAAGCGAAAGAAGAGATGGCTTTATTAAACGCTCAAAACGAGAAAATCATGAAAGAAGCTCGTGCTGAACGTGATGCTATCTTGAAAGAAGCGCGTGAAATGAAAGAAAATATCATCAACGAGGCGAAAAATTCTGCAACTGTAGAAGCAAACAAATTAATTGAAAATGCTAAGTCAGCTATCCAAAATGAAAAAGCATCAGCTATGGCTGATATCAAAAATCAAGTTGGACAGTTGTCAATTGAAATTGCTGAAAAAATCTTAACTAAAGAATTGTCAGACAAATCTGCACAAGAAGCTTTAGTGAATGATGTTATTGATCAAGTTAAATTCAATTAATCATGACAGGATTCAGAGCAGCACATAGATATGCTAAAGGTTTGATGGAGTTTGCGAATGAAGCAAACCAAACAGACGTAGTGTATGCTGAAATGAATGATGTTCGCAAAGTCATTAAAGAGAATGATGATTTAAGAGTTTTCTTAAATTCTCCAGTGATTGATGCAAAGAAAAAAGAAGCTGTATTGAGTGAGATTTTCAAATCTTTATCAAAAACTTCTCAAACATTCATTTCGTTAGTCGTAAGACATGGTAGAGAGAATATTTTGTCTAAAATTGCAGATCAGTTTATTTCATTATACGATTTAGCAAATAATATTGTAACAGCAGAAATTACTTCGGCAGTACAATTAGATCAAAATACAATTGATAATATTGTAGCAAAAGCAAAACAAACTTTAGCTGCAAATAGTCAAGTAAAAGTAGAGAACAAAATTGATGCATCTTTAATTGGAGGTTTCGTTTTAAAAATTGGAAACAATCAAGTTGATTCGTCAATCAAAACTAAGTTAGCTACATTAAAAAAAGATTTTTCGAAAAACGAATACATTCCTAAATTTTAAATATTTCAGAAATGCCAGAAATAAATCCAGCTGAAGTTTCAGCTATATTAAAACAACAACTTACAAGCTTTGATTCATCAGTTGAATTAGCAGAAGTAGGAACCGTTCTAACTGTTGGGGATGGTATTGCTCGTGTTTACGGGTTAGACAATGCTCAATACGGAGAATTAGTAGAATTCTCAAACGGGTTAGAAGGAATGGTACAAAACCTTGAAGAAGACAACGTAGGTATTGTACTTTTCGGACCTTCAAAAGGTATTAAAGAAGGTGACACTGTAAAACGTACAAACAAAATTGCATCTATTAACGTAGGTGAAGGAATGTTAGGACGTGTTGTAGATATGTTAGGAAATCCTATCGATGGTAAAGGACCAATCGAAGGACAATTATATGAAATGCCTATCGAGCGTAAAGCTCCTGGGGTTATCTATCGTCAACCAGTAAACGAACCATTACAAACAGGTATCGTTTCTATTGACTCGATGATTCCAATTGGACGTGGGCAACGTGAGTTAATCATTGGTGACCGTCAAACAGGTAAAACTTCTGTTGCTTTAGATGCAATCTTAAATCAAAAAGAGTTTTACGATAGAGGTGAAACAGTTTTCTGTATCTATGTTGCAGTAGGACAAAAAGGTTCTACAGTTGCAGGAATCATGAAAACATTACAAGACCACGGTGCAGATAAATATACAGTAGTAGTTGCTGCTAATGCATCTGATCCAGCTCCAATGCAAGTATATGCTCCAATGGCAGGTGCTGCAATCGGAGAGTATTTCCGTGACTCTGGTCGTCCAGCGTTAATTGTTTATGATGATTTATCTAAACAAGCCGTTGCATACCGTGAGGTGTCTTTATTATTACGTCGCCCACCAGGACGTGAAGCATATCCTGGAGACGTTTTCTACTTACACTCTCGTTTA
Source organism: Empedobacter sp. GD03797 (assembly GCF_029842105.1). Taxonomy (NCBI): domain Bacteria; kingdom Pseudomonadati; phylum Bacteroidota; class Flavobacteriia; order Flavobacteriales; family Weeksellaceae; genus Empedobacter; species Empedobacter sp. GD03797. The sequence goes on along the minus strand of NZ_JAOCFS010000036.1, from coordinate 1,821 downwards.
TTAGAGCGTGCTGCAAAAGTAATCAAAGATGATGCAATCGCATCTCAAATGAATGATTTACCAGAATCTATGAAAGGTATCGTAAAAGGTGGTGGTTCTTTAACTGCTTTACCAATTATCGAAACTCAAGCTGGTGACGTTTCTGCATATATCCCAACAAACGTAATTTCTATTACAGATGGACAAATCTTCTTAGAGTCTGATTTATTCAACTCAGGTGTTCGTCCAGCGATCAACGTAGGTATCTCTGTATCTCGTGTTGGTGGTTCTGCACAAACAAAACCAATGAAAAAAGTATCTGGTACATTAAAATTAGACCAAGCACAATACCGTGAGTTAGAAGCTTTCGCGAAATTTGGTTCTGATTTAGATGCAGCTACAATGAACGTAATTGGTAAAGGTGAACGTAACGTTGAGTTATTAAAACAAGGTGTTAACGCTCCAATTCCAGTAGAAGAACAAGTAGCAGTTATTTATGCGGGTACTAACGGTATGTTGAAAAACGTTCCAGTTAATCAAGTGAAAGAGTGGCAAGCTGACTTTGTTGAGTTAATGCGCAACAAATATGCAGACACTTTAACATCTATCCGTTTAGGTAAATGGACTGATGAAATTATGGATGTATTGAAGAAAGTTATCACAGAAACTACTTCTAAATACTAATAAAATATAAATGAAACTTAGAGGTTTCCGAATCTCTAAGTTCCTTTTAATCCTTCATCTCAAATAGAATTATGCCAAATTTAAAAGATATACGTAACCGTATTACTTCTGTAGGTTCTACAATGCAGATTACAAGTGCTATGAAATTAGTTTCTGCTGCAAAACTAAAACGTGCTACAGATTCTATCGTACAGTTACGTCCTTATGCAGATAAATTACGTGAACTTTTACAAAATGTAAGTTCTACTTTAGAAGCTGAAGTAGGAGGTGCATTAACAGAAGAGCGCGAAGTTAATAAAGTACTTTTAGTCGTTATTAACTCAAATAGAGGTTTATGTGGAGGATACAACTCAAGCATCATCAAAAAAGTAAATGCGTTATTAGCTAGCGAATTAGTTGGTAAACACGTAGAGATTTTAGCAATTGGTAAAAAAGCTAATGATACTTTTAGTAAAACACAAACTATCTATAAAAATGCATCAAGCATTTGGGATAATTTAAATTTTGCAGATGTAGCTGAAATTGCAGACGATTTAGTAGAGAAATTTACTGCAGGTGACTTTGATCAAATCAGAATTATCTACAATCAATTTCAAAATGCAGCTGTTCAAATTGTACAAGACGAACAATTTTTACCAGTCGTTTTAGAGAAAACTGAAGAAGAAGCAAACAATTCAGCAGAGTTAGATTATATCTTCAACCCTTCGAAAGAAGAAATTTTAAGAGACTTAATCCCTCAAACGTTGAAAACGCAATTATTCAAAGCCGTATTAGATGCTAACGCTTCTGAGCACGGAGCACGTATGACTGCAATGCATAAAGCAACAGACAACGCAAGCGAGTTACAAAAAGGATTGAAAATTCAATACAATAAAGCTCGTCAAGCTGCTATTACAAACGAGATCTTAGAGATCGTTGGTGGTGCAGAAGCATTGAATGCGTAAGAACAAAGACTTATATTATTTTAAATAGAAAAGCAACTTCATCTCGAAGTTGCTTTTTTTATAATGTTTACTTTAGATTATAAAGAAGTAATAAAACTTTTAATAGATTCTAACAATTGTATTTATCATTCAGAATAAAAATCTATAAAACACTTTTGAATAATTAGTCTTTAACATATTATTGAAGAAATACTTCTACTTAGTTATTACTTTA